>CBDURG010000040.1:0-15067 GCA_965369805.1 uncultured bacterium | reverse complement strand
TCCTGATTATGTAACATTAGGGGGGGTAAGATATTATTGGGACGTTAAGGCTGTAGTCGGGCCGGATGTAAGCCCGGTTAGTGAAACATGGGAATTTAGAGCACAGTGAAAACTAAAGTAACCATTCCACCCCCGGGGTGGAATGGGATGAACGTGCTTTTTCGGGCCTGTACCATGATCACGCGTTCATAACGTTGTGGTCACAGGTGTTTACAGCTTTGCAGCAGGCAGCTTGCGGGAAGCGTGGATTAATATCTTCTCAACAGCCTCGGGGATTTTTGGAGAGATAAGATATATAAATTTCCCTTCTTCAGTTGAGGCAAAGTAAGAATTTTCCTTTTGGGATCCTATATATAATTTTACGCTGGTGTCTTTTCCTGTGAGTGTTATTGTGATTTCGGGGTTTGCAAGGCCGTTTGCGGAAAGTGCCGTAACATTATCGGAAAAAACGCTCTTAGCTTTTTCTTCCATGAGAAGCCACAGGAAATTGTTTATTATTTCAGGCCCGGCGCTTTTTTCCGGCGCCGTTTGGCCCGAGGAACCCGAGTACTTCACCTTTGGTTACCGCGAAAGAGATATCTTTTACAGCGGGAATACCGCTGAAATTTTTGCTGACATTTGAAACTTCAATAGCTTTGTCGCTTGCATTTATAAGTATAAGAATTTAATATAAAAATAAAATGTTGTATATATTGAAAAATATCAGTCGCGGTGGAAAACCGGCATTTTGACATTAAACTACGTATTTAATGGTTGTATGTGATAGAATGCTAATTCATTTAAGAAAGGTTGATGAAATGTTTTTCTATTTAATTTTACTGTTTACTGTTTTACCTGCCGCAGAGCTTTATCTTCTTATAAAGATCGGGAGCCTGATAGGGGCATTTAATACTGTTTTGATAATTGTCTTTACGGGGGTTCTCGGAGCTTGCATGGCAAAACTGGAAGGCCTTAGGGTATGGTATGAGTTTAACAGGAACGTGGGTAAAAGCATTATGCCCGCGGAACAGATTATAGACGGAGTTATGGTTTTTGCGGGGGGCGTGCTTCTCATAACGCCCGGATTTATTACTGATATCTTGGGTTTTCTGTTAATAATTCCTTTTCCGCGTGTTCAGATTAAGCGCCTTATTAGAAAGTGGGTTAAATCAAAAATAGAAAGAGGAAATACAGTTGTTAATGTCAACTTTTTCAATGATGAAAATGGCAATCATTAAAAGCTAAAATTATTTATGTTATATTCAGAATGTATAATTATTTGACCGGGCCGTGATATTGTGGGTTGTAATATATGGATGACAGCGCGAAAACAAGAGAACAGCTCATAAGAGACGTGCAAAGATTACGGCAGAGTCTCTTCGATATTCAGATTTTTCAAATTCAGCGGCAAATCGCGGAAAATGGAAAAAACAAATCTCCAGAGCGATTTCAAAAAACGCTGGAAGAAGTAAAAACATTGGCCGGGATGCTCCCTATATGTTCCAATTGTAAAAAGATACGGGATGACAGTGGCTGCTGGCATCAGGTAGAGAAATATATAAAATCACATGCCAAAGTAGAATTTACTCACGGCCTTTGCCCTGATTGTTACAAAGATGTTTGTTCTGATACAGGGCCGCGGGAAAAGGAAGAAAAGGGGTTTGTTAACAACGTTTGATAAAAAAGAAGAGGGATTTTTCTTGAAGAGCGCTTGTTTCTATGATAAGTTGGGAATCTGTTGTCAGATTTGTCGAAAAAAAAGGAGATTATTGTGGAAGTTAAAAAACCTGAAGATATAATTTTCGCGGGTAAAAAACAGCTTGATGACATGGGAAAGTTTATACCTTTTATCATTGTAATTTTGCTGGTGATAATTGGCTTGGCGCAAACAGTTTATTCAGTTGGGCCTGACGAGGTGGGTGTTATCCAGCGCTTTGGTAAATATGTTGTTACCACTGCTCCGGGGCTTCACATGAAGCTGCCTTTTGGCATTGACAGGGTAACACGCGTAAAAATTACAGCGATAGAAACTGAAGAGTTCGGCATAAGGACTTTAAAAGCGGGAGTCAGGACAACCTATTCAGCCCGCTCATATCTACAAGAGTCCCTGATGCTTACAGGCGACCTTAACATTCTGGATGTACAATGGATTGTTCAATACAGGAGAGCGGATCCTGTCAAATATCTTTTTGCTACAAGAGACCCCGGGAAGAATGTAAGAGATGTGAGTGAAGTGGTTATGCGGAGGCTGGCAGGGAACTACAGCGTAGACGAAGTTCTTAAAGAAAGCAGGGATGAAATTGGCGCGCGCGCGCAGGTAGAAATGCAGAAGATCTTGGATAAATACGAAACAGGTATCAAGGTTATTACTGTTAAATTGCAGAATGTTAATCCACCCGACGAGGTAAAACCCGCCTTTAATGAAGTAAATGAAGCTGAACAGGAAAAGGAAAGATTTATTAATCAGGCGTGGGAGGCATATAACAAGGTTGTTCCAAGAGCTCGCGGAGAAGCGGAAAAAACTATTCGTGAAGCTGAAGGATATGCTCTTGAGAAAGTAAACAGGGCTAAAGGTGATACGGAAAGATTTTTGGCAGTGTTGGAAGAATATAAAAAAGCTCCGGATATAACAAAAAAGAGAATATATCTTGAAACAATGTCGGAAGTTATCCCGACAGCCAAACAGAAATATATAATTGATCCAAAACAATCAAATATATTACCTCTTTTAAATATTGGACAGAAAGAAGGAGGTAAAAAATGAAAATAGCACTGGGTATTGCCCTATCTTTTATTATAATTATTGGCATTGTCTTTATGAGCGGGTTGGTTTATGTAATTTCAGAGACACAACAGGTTGTTATTACGCAGTTTGGAGAGCCAATTGGAAATCCGATTACCATTGCCGGCCTGCATTTTAAGATGCCTTTAATTCAGCAGGCGCATTATTTTGACAAGAGGCTTCTTGAAACCGATGGGGAGCCGAATCAAATTCCTACAAAGGATAAAAAATATTTGTGGGTTGATACGACAGCCCGCTGGAGAATAGCCGACGCGTTGAAACTGTTGCAGGCAGTAAGGGGCGAGAGCGGAGCGCATCAGAAACTTGATGATATTATCAATTCAGCGACTCGTAACGCGATTAGCACTCACGCTCTCATTGAAGTTGTAAGAGATTCCAACCGCATTATTGAAGCCGGGGAAAACAATGAGGTTGTTATAGTTACAGATGAAGCGCTTAAACGGATAGGGACCGGACGTGAAAAAATTGAGGGGATTATTTTAGAACAGGCCAAGGAGCTTGCCCCGGATTACGGTATAGAGCTGGTGGATGTACGTATAAAGCGTCTTAATTATATTGAGACAGTAAGAAAATCTGTCTATCAGAGGATGATTACAGAGAGAAACCGTGCCGCTGAAAAATTTCGTTCCGAGGGGGAGGGAAAGCGCGCTGAAATAGATGGAAAAAGGGAAAAGGAATTAAAACTTATCACTTCTGAAGCATATAAAAAGGCACAGGGAGTTAAGGGTAAGGCTGATGCTGAGGCAACGAAGATTTATGCCGCGGCTTATAGCCGGGATCCTGAATTTTACTCACTTATCAAAACATTAGAAACGTATCAAAAGACTATTGATGAGAGGACAACCCTTATATTTACAACAGATGATGATTATTATAAATATCTCAAGGGCGTAGGATCTCCCGATTCGAAATAGCGTCTGTTTTGTGGTTAAGTGGTTGAATTAGGCAAAAGGGCCTGGTGCCGTATGAAAAAGGATGTAAAAAGCAGGAAAAAGAAGCCCGCGCGAAATAAAAATTTTCGCGATTATAGTGCCCTTTTAGAAATCTCCAAGGCAATGATTGCCGAAAAAAATCTTGAATCTCTCCTTGCGATGATTATGCGTGAAATAACCCGCGTAATGAATGCTGAAAGAAGTACACTTTTCCTTATCGATAAAAATACAAAAGAAATATGGAGTCATGTTGCCCATAAGGCGGAAATAGAGGAAGTTAGCTTATCTATCGGTAAAGGGATTGCGGAATATGTGGCAAAAACCGGCAAGACTTTAAATATTCGAAATGTCTACAATGACAGAAGGTTCCGCGGGGAAATCGATGAGGAAACAGGGTATCATACAAAGAGTGTCCTGTGTATGGCGATATTCAACCATGAGAATGAAATTATTGGGGTTATGGAGGCTCTGAACAAGAAAAAAGGGCATTTTACAAAACATGATGAGGGCCTTCTTGCCGCTTTCAGCTCGCATGCCGCTATAGCATTAGAAAACGCGGTGCTTCACGAAGAAACGGATCATTTTTTGAAAAGTTTTATTAAAACTCTGGCAGCGGCTGTTGACGCGCGCGATCCTGTGACTGCCGGTCATTCAGACAGAGTAACTTATTATTCAATGCGGATAGGAGAAGCTTTAAAATTAAGCGGTAAGAATATGAGAATTCTTGAAATCGCGGCTATTCTTCATGATGTCGGAAAAATTGGGATTAAAGATTCAATCCTGACAAAACCCGGCCGGTATACAAAAAAAGAATATGAAAAAATGAAAGAGCACGCGCTTTTTACCAAGAAGATTCTAGATAAGATATATTTTTCAGATAAGGATAAAAATATACCGCTTATTGCGGCAACTCACCACGAAACCATGGATGGGAAAGGATATCCCTTTGGTTTGAAGCGGCTGAAAATACCGCTTCTTTCCCGGATTATTGCTGTTGCCGATGTGTATGACGCGATGGTAAGTTATGACCGGCCGTATAAGCGCGCGATGTCAACAGATGAAGCAATAAATATTTTGGAAAAAGAATCCGGCAAGGGACTGGATAAAAAAATCGTAGATGTTTTTATTAAAAAGAAACTGTATATTTTTGACAGAAGAAACTATGTAAGAATTAATGTAGAGCTTGCGATTGAATATAAAGTTCTTCTGCCAAAAGAACAGGATAAAATTTACCGCTCATCAAAATCGTTTAACGTAAGCGCGGGCGGGCTGGTTTTTGTATCAGATAAATTTGTGCCTGTTTCCAGTTTTGTTATGATCAGGGTATATCTTGTTGATCTGACTTTAGACCTTATGGCGAAAGTGATCCGCGTTGAAAAACTTGAAGATGGAAATTACCGTATTGCCATATGCTTTGTGAACCTTTCCAGGGTGGTAATAGAAAAACTCTCCAAGTATCTTGTCAGGGTGTTGAGCCATTAAAATTCCCGTGTCTAATCCTGCCGAATATACAAATCAGTTGGAGAAAAATCGAAGATGCTATAAAATAACAAAAAAAGGTATGGGCTTTTTCTGGATGCTTTCTAATGTGCTGTAGTTTAATGTGGAGGAATAAATGAAAAAGATATTATTAGTTGACGATGAACCTCAATTGGTTGAAATGGTAAAAATGAGATTGGAAGCTAACAATTATGAGGTAATTTTGGCCAGTAATGGTGAACAGGCACTTGAGAAAGCGCGCGGAGAGAAACCAGACCTGATTATTTTAGATATTATGCTGCCGAAGATGGATGGGTATAAGGTGTGCAGAATGCTGAAATTCGACGATAAATACAGCAGTATCCCTGTAATTATGTTTACTGCCCGGTCTCAGAAATCAGAAAAAAGTATGGGAGAAGAAGTTGGCGCGGATGCCTATATAATAAAGCCGTTTGAGCCGAAAATGTTATTAATCAAGATTAAAGAATTATTAAAAGAGTCATGAACCACATTAGAAATTATCGAGGGAACTGGAAATTTTAACTTATGGAAACACGAAAAACACCAAGATCGGTTACAATGCTTAAAGCCAAGCTTAAAGTAGATTCTTCTGTGAAGCAATATTTTAATATTGCGAAAAGCAGCATTGAGGTACAAATAATAGATATTGGTGCCGGCGGAGCAGGGTTGTTATCTAAATATTTTATCCCTAAAGGAGTGAATATACTTTTGGAGTTTATGATTTCGGGGCAGTTTTTTAAGATTAAAGGGGAAGTGAGATCAGTAAGTTTAAAAGGCAAAGGGTTAACAAGGCTGGGAATTAAATTTAGGGATATAGATGAGAAAGATAAACAGGAAATCGAAAAAGCTGCAAAAGAAAATATGTTATAACCGGTCAAGCGGGAGCTAAAAATGGCAAGAAAGCAGGATGCGGTAAAGTTGCTTCTTAAAAAGGGGGTGATCACAGAAGAAGAAATTAAAGCATCGAATGACGACATGAAAAAGACCGGCTGGTCTTTGGAAAAAACCCTTGAAAAACTTGGTTACATTACTGAAGAAGAAATCGCGAGTGCCCGTGCGGAGATACTGGAAATTCCTTATATAAATTTGGAAGACTATACAATAGATCCCGAAGTGATAAAGCTTGTTCCGGAAGATTTGGCTAAAAAACACAAAACTATTCCGCTGTTTAAGGTAGGAGATACTGTAACTCTTGGAATGCTTAATCCTCAGAATATAGCAGCAATTGATGATATAAGGATGAAGACGAAAATAGGGTCTATAGATACCGTGTTGGTTACTGAAAAAGGGCTTCAAAAGGCGGTAGATTCTTATTATGGCGTGATTGGCACCGTGGATGAAATAATTAAAGACATTGACAAGGCCAAGATTGAAATAACTGATAAATCAGGATCAAAGGAAATAACCAAGATAGCCGAAGAGCCTCCCATAATAAAAATGGTTAATGTAATTGTTGCTAAGGCGGTTAAGGATAAAGCAAGCGATATACATGTTGAGCCGGATGAAAAGATACTGAGAATAAGGAACAGGATAGACGGTATATTATATGAATCCAGTTCGATTCCCAAAAATTTACAGGCTGCTGTTATTTCAAGAATAAAAATTCTTTCAAACATGGATATTGCCGAGAGAAGAATGCCTCAGGATGGAAGGTTTAAAATGAAAGTGGAGAACAGGGATATTGACATCAGGGTTTCCTGTCTTCCTACCATCTATGGAGAAAATATAGTGATGAGGCTGTTGGATATAAACACTGCCCTGATTAGTTTGAAACAGCTGGGGCTTTCTCCTGAAAACCTGAAAAATTATGAGGTGCTTGTAAGAAGGCCCTATGGGATTATACTGGTTACCGGCCCTACAGGATGTGGAAAAACCACAACTCTATACGCTTCATTGAGTACTATTAACGATATGGAAAAGAATATTGTTACGATAGAAGATCCCGTCGAATACCGGTTGAATTTTATCCGTCAAATTCAGGTGAACCGAAAAGTAGATCTCACTTTTTCTAATGGGCTTCGCTCTATATTGCGGCAGGATCCTGATGTTATAATGGTAGGAGAAATTAGGGATCTGGAAACTGCTGATATCGCTATTCATGCCGCTTTAACGGGGCATATTGTGTTTTCTACCTTGCACACTAACGACGCGCCCGGCGCTTTAACAAGGCTTGTGGACATGGGACTGGAACCGTTTTTGGTATCTTCCGCCATTATTGCTGTGGCAGCTCAGAGATTGGTCAGAAAAATTTGTCCTGAGTGCAAAGAATCTTATAAACCTAATGAGAAAGTTCTGGAACAGCTTGGATTAGATCCGAAAGAGAAGGGCATTAATCTTTACAGAGGAAATGGTTGTGACGAATGTATGAATACCGGATATAAAGGCAGAGCTGCTATTTTCGAATTGATGATTCCGAATGAGGAAATCCGTGAACTGACCATAGCTAAAACTTCAACCGACGAAATAAAAAAGGCGGCAGCAAAGGCAGGAATGCGAAGTATGCGCCAGGATGGACTGGAAAAAGCCAAGAAGGGTATTACTACAGTTGAAGAAGTTCTGAGGTTGACACAGGAAGAAAAAAAATAGCTGTAAGCTTGAGGTTGCGGTTGTTGATTTTGACACGTGGAGTGGGGATAGAATAGGATGCCGACATATCTTTACAGAGTCCGGGATACGGCAGGTAAGCTGGTGAAAGGCCATATGGATTCTGTATCTGAAGCCGAGCTTGCCGGCAAGCTGCGGAAAATGGGTTATACTGTTACGAAGATAACTGGAGGGCATGTCGGGATTAAGATAGAGGGGCTGGCTGAACTGGCCGATAGGTTCAGGAGGATAAGAACCGAAGATAAAATAATGTTCAATATCCAGCTTGCCAATATGATAGATTCCGGTATTCCTCTTTTGTCTTCTTTAAAAACTTTAAAAGATCAAATTGAAAATAATAAGCTAAAAGAAATTCTTGGAGACATATACCGAAGACTTGATGGCGGGAGTTCTTTCTCTGAAGCAATAGCGAAACATCCCAAAATTTTCTCCAAATTCTTTGTCAGCATGGTAAAGGCTGGTGAGGCCAGCGGCAGTTTGCCTACAGTTTTAAATAGAGGCGCAGTATTTGCGGAACATCAGGCAGATATACGGCAAAGAATAAATGGAGCCCTGTTTTATCCTCTAATCCTGATTATAACAGCTATCGGCGTTACTACTTTTATTGTTACGTTTGTTATGCCGAATTTTATTCGTATTTTCCAGGGAGCGGGGGTGGCTTTACCACTGCCGACGATAATACTTTATGGGATTGGATTGGGGGTAAAGAAATACTGGTGGATAATTCTCCTGGGGATTATTTTTATTGGTTTTGGTATAAAAATATATATAGGTACCGAAAGAGGAAGGCTGCGATTTGATCGGTTGAAGCTTAATTTCCCGATTATTGGATCTCTTGCCCGCAAGCTGTATATATCAAGGTTTGCCCGGACGCTGGCTACTATGATAGCAAGCGGGGTTCCAATATTACAGTCTTTGAATCTTGTTAGCGAAGTCGTTGGAAATGAGGTGATAGCAAGAGTGATAAAGACTGCACATGACGGTGTAGAAGAAGGGGCTGCAATCGCGGAAAGCCTTAAAATCAGCGGGGAGTTTCCCGCGGATATGATCCAGATGGTCGCGGTTGGGGAAGAAACAGGAAATTTGGAAGGCCTTCTGAACAAAATATCCGATTTTTACGATATGGCAGTGAACTATAACATAAGGAAATTAACAGCTCTGCTCGAGCCGGTATTTTTGCTTATTATTGGGGGTATTGTGGCGTTTATTATGGCATCTATGCTGCTTCCCATATTTGATATGATGAAAGCGCTTCGGCACTAAAAATGGTGTGTATTTTACGCCGGTATTCCGGCGTGAAATACGGGAATGTGGTATAATTTAAGAAGGAAGGATGTAAATTTAGGGAAACAGAAAAGGAGGTAGTGGAATGATAGCACGGGAAGAAAAGGGTTTTACATTAATTGAACTTATGATTGTGATGGCAGTGATAGCTATTCTGGTAGGTATTGCTCTGCCGAGGTTTCAGGGTATGAAGGATGAAGCCAATGTCGCCAAGTCGAATGGGGAACTGCGGGCGCTTAGAACGTCACTGGAGTCCTATTATATACACCAGAGCCCGCACGCGTATCCGGCTACTACAGTTACTATATGTGCCACCAATCTGTTAACAGCCAAGCCGCAGCTTATTGAAGTTGAGCTTTATGATCCTTTTGGCGCTACTTCAACCACTGAGTATAATTATAGCCGTTCAGCCAACGGAAAATATTATGTGGTTTTCTCGGCGGGGCCCGATGGTGCCTATGACATTACAGGTATAAGTGATGCCGGAGTCCTGGCCGGTACGGATGACGATGATCCCTATGCTACTAATGGAAGCGGGTTCTAAAAACGCGGATTAGCGGAAACAGGATAAAAATGGGTGCCGGATTGAAAAAGAGGGATGGTTTTACGCTTCTTGAAGTTCTTCTTACCATTGTTATTTTCAGTTCGGGGATAGCCGCGTTGATACAGGTGTTTGGTATGGGTATGTTTGCCGCTGAAGATACTCAACACACACTGGTAGCCACGAACTTAGCCCGGGAGAAGCTTGAAGAGATTAAAAACAAGGCTTACACTGATATCAATGGCGAAGCAAAAGCACAGTTACCCACCTTTAGTTTTTTTCAGCGGGAATTAACTGTATCCACGCCCCAAGCCGGATTAAAACTAATTACAGTTAATATTTATTGGACGATTAAAGATCAGGAACGGACGGTTTCATTAATAACGTATGTTTCGGATTTATAAAACTAAACTAACAAAAACAGAAAGCTATACAAGTACAAGGTGAATAAAAGAGGCCTTACTTTAGTTGAGCTTTTAATGGTGGTCGCGTTGACGAGCGTTCTAGTCGTTGTGACCTCATTTGTTTTTGTTGTGGTGTTTAAGTCCTGGAGTTTTGAGGTTGCTAAAGCTCAGGTTAAACAGGAAGCCGGCTGGGGCATAGAGAAAATGGACAGGGAATTGAAAGAACTGCTCCTGATTAGTACCGCTGAGCAAAACAGCATAGTTTTTTTTGCGGATATAAATGAAAATGGTGTCCAGGATAGTGATGAATCTATAACCTATAGTTGGGCCGGGGCTGCGGGTGATAGCTTAACCAGAAGCGATGGTATAATTACAAACGTCCTATCAAACGATGTCCAATCGTTCCAATTAAATTATTATGATGGAAATGGAAACTCCCTGGTTTTTCCTGTGACTCCGGTAAATGTAAGATTGATTACAATAAATCTGGCTACCAAAAAAGAGAATGAAATGATAACTATAAGGTCGAATGTCCGGCCGAGGAACCTGTAAAACTGCATATGTACTACCCAGTTAAGGAATAACTGTTGGAGGTGGAGCAAGGGTTTATCTTGTTCCATTTTTTTATACAAAGTGATAACTAAATACTATTCTTGAATAGTGCGCTGTATATCATATATAGTTACTTGTATAATTGAAGAGTAATGTAAGTTGAAAAATGAAAAGATTCGGTTTATGGCGAAAAGTAATTTATATATGCGCGTTACTCAGAGTGAGCGAAGTACAGAAAAAGGGATGACGCTCCTTTTTGCGCTTATATTAATGGTGGTGCTGTCCGCCATAATTGCCGCCTATTTAACCATGGTTTCGGTTGAAACCAGAAATATTGGATTTCAGTTAGATGATGCGAAAGCTTTCTGGGCGGCTGAAGGCGGAGTCCAGAGAGGATGCCGGGCGGTCAACAACGACAGAGACGCGTCAGTGCCAACCGCAGATCCAATGGCTAATGGATATTGCGGGACAGTGTTTTTTGACGGGTATCTGGCCGATGGAGATAATGGAAGCGATTATGATAGGGCCTGTTTTTACGCGACAAATCCGATGCTTGGCCAAGACTCAGCTTTTTATACTACGTTGAACGCGATTTTTAATCCCGCCGGAACATATGTTAAAGTGTGGGATTTTCAGCAGAGGGTAAATATGATTGGCACAAGGATAAAAAGCATGCGCTTAGTGATGTGGGCCCGGAGGTCAGGGGGCAAAAAGCCCAATCCGGTTATTCAGTTGCAGTACACAATAAACGGTGGAAGTGAGTGGATAGATATTGGTTTGGCTATAACATTAAACAAGGTTGGATGGACAGATTACTATTGCGATGCTCCTACACCTGGCAACTGGAGCTCTATTATGAACACAGCTAATTTTCAAGTAAGAGCGCTGAGGACAAACTCAGGCGGCATAAAAGGCAGAAAAGCCGAAATCGATTGGCTGGGGTTAGAGCTTGTTCTTGAATGCGATACGTTAACCGAACCCTGGGCGTCGGGGTCTTATGTATCGCTTCCATTCTCCATGGGAAGTGCTGCTATTGAGAGCATAACAGTTTCTGATGAATCTTCAAAGGTGCATTTAAATTATGCCTCACAGTTATTGTTGCAAAGATTAATAGAAGAACTTTCCATTACGGATGCGGTCGATAAAGCAACTGCTATTGTAAATTATAGAGATAGTGTTGGGTGGTTTAATACAGTTGAAGAAGTGAAACAGATTTCAACTCCTGCCGCGCTGGATGCTGGGGACTTCGATGCTCTGAAGGATTATATAACTGTTTATTCATGGGTAAACAATGAGGTTACAAGAGCAACAGGAGCCAGAGCTCCTATAAATATTAATACGGCTTCGGAAACAGTGTTAAGGGCTTTGTTCAAAACAGTTTCATTGGGAGGCACCAGCGCGGATGATTTAGCCAATGAGATTGTAGCGGACAGGATAACGTCTCCTTTTACACATATGAGTTCGTCTATAGATTATAAGGATAAAGATGAAAATCTTCAGGCATTTGCTTATTATCTGGAAGAAAAGAGTTCAATACTAGGGGCGGATCAAAGAGATATGGTAAGGGAAAATGCCGATGGTTCATTTTATAACAAGAACCTGGCTGCCAGTTGGAATAATAATAATGAAACCGGAACAGAATTTTGTTATTATACAAATACTTTTCTTATTACTGCTATGGGTGAAGATGGAGAACTTCAGCGGACAGTAAGGAGTATATATGGTGAGACTTATAATTATGCCCCAGCCTACTATCCAAACTCAACGGGAACTTTTGCGTTACCGACATATATAGGCGAGGCGCCGAAAAAATACTGGAGAGAGTAAAAAAACAGTGTCTAGTGAATAGCATCTAGTACCTTGTTAGAATTAAAAAAAGAAAGAAAAAATAAACACAGATGAACACGGATTTAAAAATTATCAATTTAAAATTGGGGATTACAGCCGCGAATTTTGCGAATAAAAGAAAAAGAATAAGATTGCCGCGGAGGCACTGAGAATACGAAGAAATAAATAAAATAATTATAGTAAAAGAATTAGTTTATAAAACTCCGTGGTCTCTGAGCCTCTGTGGCTTAAGATAAAGGCAATCATAAAAAATCAGTATCAAAATAGTTTCTAAATATAATTTTATCAGAGGGTTAAATTGAATCAGCCAAAAAGTATAATCGGACTTGATATCGGGACTTCTTCTATAAAAATGGTTCAGTTTGCCGTTGTCAGAGGGGAACTGTCGTTAGCCAAAGCCAGGTTGAAGAAAATAGAATTGTTAGATCCCCTGGAGAATGATCATCAGCGAAGGCAGGAGGATAAAGAAAAAGCTTTCAAGGAAGCAACAATAACCTGCTTAAGAGAAGTTGTACATGACCTGGATTTGAAAAGAGCAAGGGTGATTTCAGTAGTAAATTGTTCCGGCAGTTTGACACGGAAACTGGTTTTGCCCGAGATGCCCAGAGCGGAAATGACAGAAGCTGTTAAATGGGAGGTGAAAGAGTATATTCCATTTCCGGTTGATGAAGCCGTGATAGACTATGAAATAGTTGGTAAAGTCGAAGAGGGAGGAATAAAGCAGAAGGAAGTGCTGGTAGCCGCCTGCCCAAAGGGATCTATAGTAGAGCATTTGGATATACTTAACCAGGTGATGATAAAACACGCGGCTGTTATTCAGGTTCCGCTGGCCCTTCGGAATCTGACAGAGAAAGCCGGTTTTGAACAAGGAGAATCGGTAGCCCTGATTGAAATAGGGGCTAATTTCGCGGAGTTATGTATCTTAAAAGATGGAGCTATTGAATTTTCAAGAAGGCTTCCCGTTGCCGGTGAAGATATTACAAAAGCTATGACGGGAGTCCTTGTTTCTGACCTTGGCCGTCTTGAATTTGCAATGGATGAGGTTGAGCGGCTGAAGAAAAAATGGGGGATACCGGAAGAAAGCCAAACCCGGATGGTGGGAGAAAAGGTATCAGCATCTCAAATTTTATCCTTGATCAGGCCGTCAATAGAAAAACTTTCGGATGAAATTAGCAGATCGTTCGATTATTACAGGGGAAGCGTGGAGGGCGGAAATGTAGATAGAACAATTTTATTTGGCGGAAGCGCGGGGCTAAAAGGCTTGACAGAATACCTGTCGGATAAATTAAGAATGGAGGTTAGCGTAGGAGATCCTTTGAAGTGGGTTAAGTTTTTATCCGGGGCAGTTGATAAAAAGGAAATTATGCCGCATAGGCTGGGTGTAGCTATAGGTGCGGCTTTAGGAACAGCCGATGGAATAAATCTCTTGCCCAGTGAAGTAAAAGAAGAAACCAAGCGGTTAATCGAGAGAGCCGGTATTAAAGCCATCGCAACGGCTGTAATTCTCCTGTTACTTTTTTTTTATATCGGTATGCGCTTACAGTTGGCAAACTACAATAAAAGAATATTTTCCGGAAAAGTTGAGCTGCTTAGTCTGGAACTACAGATTAAAGAAGCCCGAAAACAGCTGCAAATAAACCGGATATTAGTACATGAACCTTACTGGATAGAGTCTATTAAGGAAATAAGCAATGTAGTGCCGCCCAATATTTATATCACTGAAATTAGTATGCGGGAGGGCAGAGAAGGTGTCAAAGAAGTTACATTGTGCGGTATTATTCTTACGGGGGAGGAAGCAACTTTGGCATCGCTTTCCAGGCTTATGTTAACTTTAGAAAGGGGTATATTTAAAAATATCGCGTTGGTAACTACCAGGGAACATGAGGAAATAGAGGGTAGTTCTATGTTTAAATTGAAAGGAGAAATAGATTACATCAAGTAGATAATGCATCTTTTGTCGTGCGTATTATGTCGTGAGTATTGAGTATTAAATAAGTTTTTTAACGCAATACGCGTCACTCAAGACCCAATACGATGTATAACTATGAACTAAGAGCTATTATAACCTATAGTCTGGGGTAAAAGAGATGAAATTAAACAAGCGGGAAATTCTTATAGGCAGCGGGGCAGCTATAGTTCTTGTAATTGTCTCGCTATCTTTTTTCGTATACATTCCTCTGCTCGGTAGAATAAACGAGGCATATCAAGAGCTAAAAGAGGTGGGGAGTCAATTAATAATCGCGGGGGTGACTATCAAAGCTGGAGAATCATTTGAAAGAAAAAAATTGCCGACTCAGGAGGGAATTTCCATAGCCATGGATGAATTGACAAAACGGGCCAGGATATTGGGTATCAAGTTTGTTTCTATCAAGCATGAAAAAATAAAGATAGACCCGGATTCTCCTTATGAAATTTTACCTATTTATATGGAATTGGAATCTAAATGTAAAGATTTCGGCCAATTCTTAAACGTATTAGAAAGATTGGAAGAAAGCGTAGTTACAATAGAGAGTTTTAAAGTAAAAAAAGATGAAGAAATCAAAACCAAAGTAACAGAAAGTCTTATAGCAAAAATTTACTTGATGAATGTGCTGCTGGAACTTTTCGTGAGGATCTTTAC
>CBDURG010000039.1:0-15160 GCA_965369805.1 uncultured bacterium | reverse complement strand
CGTTCAGCTTTTCCAACGACAGGTTCACATCCCGCTTTTACATATTTACAGATTGTCCCTTCCTGTCCTATTCTTTCAATCACCCCATCGGCAAGGACCTGCTGCTTTTTCATCTCAAAAAAAGAAAATTTCAAAGATGAACTTCCCGCGTTGATAACAAGAATCTTCATTAAATCACCCCTGATGTTTCTTATTAATTCCCATGTCTTTTATTTTTTTCCACAAACATTTCCGGCTTATTCCCAAAATTCGCGCGGCCTCGGTTTTCCTTCCCTTAACCTGCTCAAGAATTTTTGAAATATGCTCCGCCGAAACCTTATTAACAAAATCTTTTAATTTCGCGGGGTCATTTTCTCCGGGCATAAAACTTTGCCGAGATGAGAGCACAAGATGGTCCCTCTCAAGCTCCCTTGATTCACCCGCGAGAGCAATCGCTCTTTCTATTGAATTTTCAAGTTCTCTAACATTTCCCGGCCACCTGTATTCCATTATAGCCTTAAGTGTTCCCGGCTGAATATAATATTCTTTGCCCTTACCGTAAAGTTTTATAAAATGTTCAACAAGCAGCTGGATATCTTCAGGGTGTTCCGCGAGCGACGGTATAAAAATGGGGATAACATTCAATCTATAAAAAAGATCCTTTCTGAAAAGGCCTTCTTCAACTAATTTCCCCAAGTCACTCTTTGTTGCTGCTATAACCCTTATATCTATTTGTATTGTCTGTGTTCCTCCAAGGCGTTCAAAACACCTTTCCTGGAGAACTCTTAACAGTTTGACCTGCAGTTTTAAACTCATATCATCAATATCATCAAGAAAAATAGTCCCCCCGTTTGCCTGTTCAAACCTTCCCGTTTTTCTAGCCTTGGCATCTGTATAGGCTCCTTTTTCGTGCCCAAAAAGTTCATCTTCCAAAAGGGTTTCCGGAAAAACCGCACAGCTAAGCTTTATAAACGGTTTATTCTTGCGGTAACTACTGTAATGAATAGAATTTGCGACAAGTTCCTTTCCCGTCCCTGAATCGCCGCAGATAAGAACAGAAGAATCTGTTTTTGAAATAGTTTCAATAAATTTAAAAAGTTCGAGCATCCGCTTACTTTTCCCCACAAGCTCTCCAAAGCGCACATTTTCAACAAGCTGCTGTTTAAGTTTTACGTTCTCATCTTTCAATCTTTTTACTTCGGCGATCTTTTTCAGGCGGAGGATAACTTCATCGTTCATAAACGGTTTCATAATGTAATCGTTCGCGCCGGCTTTCACCGCCCCAACAGCCTGTTCAACATCACCAAAAGCAGTTATAAGAATTACCTCTGTATCAGAAAAATGTTCTTTTGTAAATTTCAACAGGGAAACCCCATCCATGCCGGGAAGGCGAATATCCGAGATAACACAATCAAACTTTTCCTGTTCCAGAATATCTTTCGCGTCCTGTCCATTTTCTATAGCTTTAACTATAAAACCAGCTTCTCTAAGGCTATCGGACAATGTAAGCCTTATGGTTTTTTCATCATCTACAAGTAGAATCTTCATTTTTCCCATACCTCAATCCCTGCAATTTATCAGTCCGTTTCAGCCACCGGAAGCTTTATCTTGAATGTTGACCCCTTACCCTTTTCACTGATTACATCTATCATCCCATTATGGCTTCTTATAATGTTATGCGTTATAGAAAGGCCAAGACCCACACCTTTACCGGATATCTTTGAACTATAGAAAAGGTCAAATATCCTTGGCATTTCGTTGTTATCTATCCCGCAGCCATCGTCGGTTATTTCCACAGTCACAAATCTGTCATCAGCTTTTGTCATTATATTTATCTTTCCATCTTTATCAACAGCATCAACAGCATTTATGAGAATATTCAAAAACGCCTGCTGGATATCGGAAAAATCCCCATTTATTTTTTTGCCGGTTTTATCTAAATCCTTAAATAATTTGACGTCTTTTTCCTTCAATTTATGCTGGATAAAAGCGATGGATTTGCACACAGCTTCATTAACATTAATAGGGATTGCTTCTGTCCTGTGCTGTGAAAATCTGACCCTGAGAATTTTTCTCACAGTTTCCCTGATACGTTGTAAACCTTCCACTATAAGCTCAACATATTCCTTGTCTTTCTTATTTAAGTCCTTTTGTTTGCTTAACTGAAAAGCGGCATTTAACATACCACCGAGAGGATTGTTTATCTCGTGGGCGATTCCGGCAGCAAGCTGACCGGTAGACGCCAGGCGTTGGGCAATAATCATTTGTCTTTCTTTCTGTATCACTTCTTTTTGCATGGTTGTCAGCTTGTCTGCCGCCCTGGTTTTAAACTCCCTCAATTCCTCCATCATTTTATTAAACGCTGTTATAAGCATAGAAATTTCATCTTTACCCTCATAAGAAGGGACCGGGCGGCTGTAATTTTCCCTGCTTATTCTTTCTACCCCCTCTTCTAATTTCTCAAGGGGCCTTAGCATAAAACGTGAAACCATTACATATACAAGCCACACTAAAATAAGTATGCTTAACACAATTATTAAAACCGTGATTTCAAGAGTCTTAAATATTATTTGTCCGGGGAGCTTTGTCCTATCGATATCAGCATATACAAAAAACCCACCTTTAAATTTATCTATATAAATATCATAGGAACGGCCCTTTATCCCGCTGCTTTCCTTAGCCACCCTAACATCAACCAGGTAAGAAATCTTATCCGATAAACCTTTGAGAACATCCTCCGCCTCTTCAGAAGATTCAACTCCGGCCAGTTTTGACTCCATCATTTCAGTTATGAGATACCCAAACCCCGAAACGTTATTTTCCTGCAGAATAAGCGCTTTTGAATAAAGAGCAGTAAAAAAGACAAAAAAAAGACAGGAAACGAGAACCATAAAAAAGAAAATCGCGACAATGAATTTTTGCCTGAGGCTCATCCAATTCTCAAAAAGATTCTGTGCTTTTAGATTTTTTATGCTGAAAGCTTACTTATAAGCGCTATCAGAGGTAAAAACATCGCTATAACAATAAAACCAACAATAACAGCAAGTGTGACTATTAGAACAGGTTCCAGAAGAGAAGTTATGCCGTCTACGGCAGTATCCACATCTTCATCGTAATTATCCGCAATCTTTATTAACATCTCCGAGAGTTCACCGGTTTCTTCTCCCACGTCTATCATGCTGACAACCACCGGTGGAAATGCCTTGCTGTGTTTCAACGGTTCAACAATTGATTCTCCCTCTCTTATGCTGTCATGAACATTCTCAACTGCTGTTGAAATAACTTCATTGCCTACAGTATCTTTAACTATTGAAAGAGCCTGCAAAATCGGCACACCACTCGTAGTCAATGTTCCAAGAGTTCTCGTAAACCTGGCAATAGCAACTTTCCTGACCAAAAAGCCAAACACCGGCATATAAAGCTTCATTGTATCCATAGCGTACTTGCCTTTTTTTGTTCTGCATACAACCTTCATTGTGACAACAATACAAAATATAACTATAATCGGCAGATACCAGCGTTTAATAAAAATTTCACTTAATGTGATCAGAAACTGCGTCATAGGCGGCAAATCTAAATTAAGATCGGCAAACATATCCGCAAACTTCGGGACTATAACCGTTATCAAAAACCCGAGAACGCCAGCAGCTATGGCAACAACAAAAGCGGGATATATCATAGCTGCCTTTACCTTGGACTTCAATTTCTCGCTTTTTTCCATAAAATCAGCAACCCTGTTTAATACAAGCTCAAGAACACCGCCGGCTTCACCAGCTTTGACCATGTTAACACAAAGCTTATTGAAAATTTTCGGATAATGCGCGAGAGCTTCTGAAAAAGTACTTCCGCCTTCCACCATATCCGAAATTTCTGCTACAGTTCTTTTCAAGGTTACATTTTTTTCCTGATTTCCTAAAACATTAAGGCATCTTAAAAGAGGAAGCCCCGCATCAATCAATGTCGCAAGCTGCCTTACAAAAAGAGCCAGCACCTTGCTGTTTACTCCACTGCCGAAAGTTATATTTATCTGTGAAAGGCTCTTTTTACCCTTCTGTCCGGGTACTCCCATCATGGGCCTCTTAACATCCTGTTCGGTTACACTGGTAGGAAAAAGACCTTTTCCTCTAAGTGTGGCAATGGCTTCGTTAACACTGTTAGATTCAATTGCGCCGCTGAGCTCCTTGCCTTTTGAATCCATAGCTTTATAATTATATGCCGGCATTAATACCTCCAGTCTAATGTCTTTCGCACTAAGATTCCGTCCAGACCGCTACTTCCTCAATCGTAGTTAACCCATCATACAGCTTCAGGATAGCATCATCATGAAGCGTTACCATCCCCAGCTCCTTGGCTTTTTCCTTAATAGCAACAGCTGCCGCTTTTTCCATAATAAGTTCTCTTATCTCATCCGTGACAAGAAGCAATTCATACACGCCAATACGCCCTTTATAGCCAGACTTATTGCAATTATCACAACCCTTTCCATAATAAAGTTTCCTTCCCTTAATGTCTTCCGGCGTCAACCCAATTTCCATAAGCATTTCTTCAGTAGGCTTAAATTCAGTTTTACATTTTGGACATATTGTCCTTAAAAGCCTCTGTGCCAATATCGCCTGCAAAGTAGACGTAATAAGAAAAGGTTCCGCTCCCATGTCTATCATTCTGGTTATACTGCCGGACGCATCATTCGTATGAAGGGTGGAAAAAACCAGATGGCCCGTTAGAGATGCCTGGACCGCTATTTCAGCGGTTTCAAGGTCACGTATTTCACCAACCATTATTTTATCCGGATCCTGCCTGAGAATACTTCTCAAACAGCGTACAAATGTAAGGCCTATACCCTCATTTATAGCAACCTGAATAATGCCTTCAATATCATATTCAACAGGATCTTCAGTAGTAATTATTTTATCTTCAATCCTGTTAATTTTTCTAAGACAGGAATATAATGTGGTGGTCTTCCCACAACCCGTAGGGCCGGTTGCTATAATAATACCGTTTGGCCTTTCAATAAGCTGCTCCATGCTTTTCATAATATCTTCAGACAATCCCAAAGCTTCAAGATCTAACTGGACATTACTCCTGTCCAGAATTCTCATAACAACACTTTCGCCAAACATAGTAGGCAGCGTAGATATGCGGAGGTCAACATTCCTTCCGCTGATATTAAGCTGAATTCTTCCATCCTGGGGAAGACGCCTCTCCGCGATATTAAGATTAGCCATAACCTTTATTCTGGACGTTATAGCCAGAGCAAGATGTTTTGGAGGGGGAACCATTTCATAAAGAACACCGTCGATTCTATACCTTATTTTAAACTCGGTTTCAAACGGTTCAAAATGGATATCACTCGCTTTATCGTTTATTGCCTGTATCAAAACAAGGTTAAGGAGTTTTACCACAGGAGCTTCGCTTGCCAATTCCTGAAGGCTTGTAATATCTATATTATCGTTGACCTCCATTATCGTGGAAGGCATTTCCTCTCTTATCTCTTCGAGAAGATCTGAAAAAGACTCCGAGTCATTCCCATAATATTTTTTTATCGCGTCACCTATATCCCGCTTATTGCTTATTGATCCTTTGACGTCAACATCAAGCATGAAACGCAAATCATCAAGCATGTTAGGATTCAAAGGATCTGCCATTGCCACCATAAGTGTATTTCCCCTTATGGAAAATGGAACAACTTCATATAATTTTGCCATATTCGGCGAAATTTTTTGAATTATCTCTTGTGGTATTTCCCCCACCTCCTTCAGATCAACAGCTTCCATGCCAAGTTCCTGCCCGAGGGTCAGAATAATCTCCGCTTCGGTTATATGTCCAAAATCCACCAGAACATGGCCCAAAAGCCTGCCCGTTCTATCATGTTCTTCTTTTGCCTCCTGCAACTGTTCATCGGTAATAATCCCTTTTTCTACCAGCAGTTGGCCAAGGAATAAATTTTCAGAGGTCATATTTATCGGCCTTTCTTTTTAAACTTGCCAAGTTTTTCAATAATCATAGCCGGATCCTGCGCGTATACTATCAAATCTTCATACCTTATAAGATCCCTGATATACAGTTCATACAAATGAGCATCCAGTGTGTGCATCCCGAGCTTCTGTCCAATCTGCAAATCCGATGTAATCCTGAAAGTTTTCTTTTCTCTTATATGAGCCTGAATAGAAGGGGTAGCAATCATTATTTCAAATGCCGCAATTCTTCCTTTTCTATCAGCGCGAACAAGGAGCTGCTGGGAAATAACAGCCAGTATCGAAGAAGCAAGCTGCGTCCTTATCTGTTCCTGCTGATTGGCAGGGAAAGCGTCTATTATTCTATCCACAGTCCGGGTTACCCCTGTAGTATGCAGCGTTGCAAAAACAAGGTGGCCGGTTTCAGCTGCGGTTATGGCGGCTTCCATAGTCGCAAGATCCCTCATTTCTCCAACCAGTATCACATCCGGATCCTGTCTCAGCACTCTTTTCAACGCCTCTGAAAAAGAAGAGACATCTACCCCAATCTCCCTCTGAGTTATAATACAATTTTTGTGCGTATGAAAATACTCGATAGGATCTTCAATTGTAATTATATGAGCTGTTCTCTCGGTATTTATAAAATCAATCATTGTAGCAAGGGTTGTTGTCTTTCCTGAACCGGTGGGGCCGGTAACAAGAACAAGCCCCCTGGGTTTAAACAAAAGATCTTTGATGCCTCCACTCAAACCAATTTCGTCAAAAGACATAAGTTTGGCTGGAATAAGCCTCAAGCTAAGAGCATATTTACCTTTCTGCCGGTAAACACTCACCCTAAACCGGGCCTGGTCCCCAAACCCAAATCCAAAATCCGTGCCGCCGTCTTCCCTGACCTTCTGTATATGCGTTTCAGAAGTAACAGCCTTCATAAGACGTTCGGTTTCTTCAGGAACCAACTTCTCCCCTTCAATGGGAAAGAGTTCACCATCAAGTCTTAAAACAGGAGAAGAATCCACTGTCAAATGTAAATCAGAAGCATTCTTATCTATAACAAGCTGAAGAAGCTCTTTCATATCATACATATTACTTTCCTCTCATATCTTTAATTTTTAATTTGCGTTGCTTAAAATCTTAATCCATATCCATCGCGGTTATACGGAAGACTTCATCCAATGTAGTTATTCCGCTCAAAACTTTTCTTATACCATCTTCCCTCAATGTTCTCATACCAAGTTCTCTGGCCCTTTGCCTGACAACATGGGCCGTGACTTTCTGGTAAATCATCTTTCTTATCTCATCGGTTACAACAAGAAGTTCATATATTCCGATTCTCCCCCTGTAACCCGTATTATTACAAGCATCACAACCGGTACCCTTAAAGAACTTAACCTCCTTTATTTTCTGAGGGTCAAGCTTCGCGGCGGTAATTTCGTACTCACTTGGATTATATTCCTGTTTACATTCATTACATATCTTTCTCACAAGCCTCTGCGCGAGAATGGCCAGAAGAGAAGACGCGACTAAAAATGGTTTTACCCCCTGGTCAATCAATCTTGTAATAGCACCGGCAGCATCATTCGTGTGTAGTGTAGAAAAAACAAGATGTCCCGTAAGCGCCGCCTGAACCGCAATATTCGCCGTAGTAACATCACGTATCTCACCTATCATTATCACATTGGGCGCCTGTCTTAAGAGAGCTCTCAATACATTGGCAAATGTAAGATCTATTTCCTCATTCACCTGGACCTGATTAATACCCGAAAGCATGTATTCCACAGGATCTTCAACGGTAATAATTTTCTTATTCGGCTTGTTTATTTTGTTTAAAGCGGCATAAAGGGTTGTTGTTTTCCCGCTTCCGGTTGGACCCGTTATAAGCAATATTCCATTAGGGGCTTCTATGAGGCCTCCAAAAGTTTTTTCGTCGTCGGCAAAAAACCCCAGTTCTGAAAGTCCAATGAGAAGGCTTGTTTTGTCAAGCAACCTGAGAACTACACTTTCTCCGTGATTAGCTGGAAGTGAAGAAACGCGCAAATCTATGTCTTTCCCTGTAAGGTTAAGCTTTATCCTCCCATCCTGCGGCAGCCTTCTTTCAGCAATTGACATATTTGACATAATTTTAATTCTGGAAATAATCGATCCCTGAAGTCTTTTTGAAGGGGCCGGCATGTCATGAAGCACCCCGTCAATTCTGTAACGAACCCTGAACTTCCTTTCAAGAGGCTCAAGATGTATATCACTCGCCCTTAATTTAAACGCTTCAAGTATTAAGAGACTTACAAGTTTGATAACAGGAGCCTCATCTGCCAGATCTTCCTCTTCAGTCGCTTTAACATTCTCATCTACAAATGTTATATCCTCTTCACCCAACTCAGCCAGCATTTTATCAATTGTCACTTCACTAACACCGTAATATTTATCCAATGCCTCAGTTATTTCTTCCCTGGTTGCAAGAACACCCTCAATGTCGCGTTTTAGAATAAAGCTCAGGTTATCAAAAACGTCCAAGTTAGTGGGATCAAACAAGGCAATCGTAAGCGTATTCCCTTTCTTGCTAACAGGAATAACTTTATACTTCTTTGTTAATTCAAGGGGAATCTGACTTATTACATCCTTTGGAATGTTCATCTTATCAAGACAGACAACTTCCATCCCAAACTGCGTAGCCAGAGCCTTTAAAATATCGGCTTCCGTAGCAAGCTTTAATTCTACAATGGATTCCTGAAGGCTTTTGCCAGTGTTCGAAGAATGTTCTCCGGCTTTTTTAACAGCCTCTTTATCAACAAGGCCGACATCCATTAAAATATTTGCGATATAATCACTTTGACGAGCCATATAATAAAACTCCGATAAAATTTTAAATTTCCCAAAGGCAAAAGTCAAGAGTAATCAAAAAACGTTACAAAATAGTAGCATTGTCCGATCATCAGTGCTATCATCCGGTTAACTAAAGTTTAAGGTTGGGATCAGGATTAAAAGGCCCGGATTTACCCTTTTTCAACAATTCAAAACCTATACCAGCCACCATTGCCGCGTTATCTGTGCACAACTCCAGAGGGGGGAAAAAGACTTCAATCCCTTCTTTTTTACCGTATGAGCAAAGTTTTTCTCTTAATCTCTTGTTACATGAAACCCCGCCGCCAACCACTAATCTTTTTATCTTGCAGTCATTGGCAGCAGCCAATGATTTTTCAATTAAAGAATCCACAATCGCTTCCTGAAAAGACGCAGCAACATCTTCTATACGCAGCGATAGATTCTTCGTTTTTTTTACATAATATAAAACAGCAGTCTTCAAACCGCTAAAACTGAAATAATAAGGACTTTTTTTAACTCTGGCCCTGGGGAAACGAACAAAATTGGGATCTCCTTTTTCCGCCGCTTTTTCTATAACAGGGCCGCCGGGATAACCAAGTTCAAGTAACGTCGCTATTTTATCAAAAGCCTCTCCAGCGGCATCATCAACAGTTGTACCTAAAAAATTATATTTTCCCACATCTTCAACAATACATAAAATAGTATGGCCGCCGGAAACAAGAAGGCCTACAAAAGGCATTTTTATCTTTTGATTGCTCATCATATTCGCGTATAGATGAGCATGGAGGTGGTTAACCCCCGCAAGAGGTATTTTACGTGCTTCAGATAAGCCCTCGGCATATGATACCCCAACCAAAAGCGCTCCTATTAACCCCGGGCCCTTTGTTACGGCAACACCGCTGATTTCATCAATATTTTTTCCCGCTTCCTCTAAGGCAGCTTTCACAATATTATCAATGCTTTCAAGATGCGCCCTGCTCGCTATTTCCGGCACAACCCCGCCAAACCTTCTATGTAAGTCAAGCTGGGAAGAAACAATATTGGAAAAAATCCTCCGGCCATTTTCAACTACAGCCGCAGAGGTTTCATCACAGGAAGTTTCTATGCCCAAAATATTCATATTTATACCAGTCTTTTCGTATTTAAAATTTACATTTTTTCTCTGATAACAAACATCTCAGAGACAGGGATTATTTTTAAATCATTATTTTTTATTTTTTTAATACATTCCGGTAAAACCGTCAGGGTTTCTTCACAATAATGCCCTATGCCCACAGCACTTCCATATCTGCGCCCAATCCTTATAAGTTCATCAAAAGATTTCTTTATCTGTTGTTCCGTCCTCACATTATCAAGAAAAACGTCTCTTTTAATGATCGTGCATCCAAGTTTTTTTGCTTCTTTTGAAGCCAGGGACTTCGCGTTTGTCAAACTGTCAACAAAAAAAAGACCTCTGTCTTTTGACTCTTTGATAATGATTTCCATAACTCTGTTGTCAAGACAAGCCTTCGAGCCCATATGATTATTAACACCAACCGCATGGGGGACTGTTTGAAGATTCTTTAAAAAAACATCTTTGATTTCATCATCGCTCATCGCACTGAATATCGCGCCTGGGCCAGGATTGACCGATTTCGAAAGAGGCTCCATCGGGCAGTGCAGCATAACTTCAGCCCCCATTTTTTCAAGGCGGATCGCGCTTTCTTGGGAGTAAGCCAGGCCGGGTAAAACCGCGCAATCGACGGGTTCTTTAACTTTCTTAAGTAAATTAAAGTATTTAAAATTATGGCCAAAGTCATCGATGATAATAGTTACATATCCCCGGTACTTAAAAATAAGTTTCACCTCACCATATTTCTTGCGCCTTGAAAAAATTTCAAAAGACCTGAAACAATCACTTCCGAATTTTTCTTTATGGTGAACAAGCCGTAGATTAAGGCGGTGTTTCCTTAAAATTCTCTTCAAACCATCGCAGGCAACTACAGAATTTTCAACCTGGGATGGATAGAAATAAAGGCCTACGGAAAAATCTGAAACCGCGTCGCTTCCGGTTTTGTTAATTTCTATTTTATAACTATTTTTTAGACAGCCGGTATCAAAATACCGTCCGCATGCTTCAACCGCTTTTTTTAAATTTACTTTACTTCGGGCTCCGGTTCCGCGTTTTTTCGCGGAAACAGCTTCCGAGGTAAAGAATAAGACTACACACAAACAAAGGAGGGGAATTAACGGTTTCGTCACTGTTATTTCCCGCCAGTAAAAGAAGTCGAGTCAGAAAGTGATTTGTCAAAAACTTCCATAGCTTTTAACAGGTCTATCGCCCTCTGAAGCTGAACATCTTCTTCTCCTTCATCATCTTTTTCCTCCTCATCATCTTCTTCTTTATTATTATCTTTATTCTCCTGCCCGCCTTCACTAAGAATCTTTTCAAGTTTGCTGTATTTCCTTAAGGCAAGTTTGACTTCATCTTCATCAGAAATATCAACCAAAATATCAGGTTCTATCCCAATACCATGTATGGTTACGCCGCTGGGGATAAAATATTTCGCGGTGGTAAGCCTTAAGGCTGAACCGTCTGCCAAAGGTATTACGCTCTGCACAGACCCTTTGCCAAACGTTTTTTCACCCAATAAAATCGCTTTCTTATAATCTCTTAAAGCTCCGGCTACAATTTCGGCACCACTCGCGGACCCCCCATTTATCAAAATCACTATGGGATATTTTTTGTGCGTAGCCCTTTCCCTGGATCTCAAAACTACATTCTGAGATGGAAGCCTTCCCCGAATGGAAACAATAACCTGATCCCCTTCAATAAATTTATCCGCAACATCAATAGCTGTTTTAAGCAAACCGCCGGGATTATTTCTAAGGTCAAGAATAAGAGCTTTCATCCCCCGGGCTTCAAGATCGGATAGGATTTTTTCAAAATCTCTTCCGGTTTGCTCCTGGAATTGAACAATCCTGATATACCCGATGTCATCTTCTATTATTTCCTCATCTTTTATGCTCTCAACCCGTATAACATCCCTAACTATATCAAATTCAAGTATCTTTTGATTTGACCTTACAACAGTCAAATGGACTTTTGTCCCGGGCTTGCCTCTTAATTTGCTAACCGCTTCCATAAGAGTAAGATCTTTAGTTCTTTCTTCTTCTATTTTTATTATTTTGTCCCCTGTTTTAAGCCCCGCACGATGCGCTGGAGTCCCCTCTATGGGGGCAATAATGGTAAGCTGATCATCTCTTACCGTAATTTCTATTCCAAGCCCTCCGAATTCGCCTTCGGTTTCAATTTTCATTTCTTTATGGATCTCAGGGTCCATAAACTGGCTATACGGATCAAGCTCACTAACTATGCCTTTCATTGCACCATAAATAAGCTTCTTTTGCTCAACGGAATCAACATAATTCTTTTCAACTATGGCGAAAACTGTCGCAACCTGCTCCATGTATTTATAAATATCCTCTTCCGTCGCAGAGGCTTCTTTTTCACCTTCGCTCGCAGAGAAACACAATGTTAAAACATAAAACGCAGCTATCAAAAACCAAAAAACTTTTTTCATCCTAAATAGCTCCTTTGCTTTAGTATTTGGTATTTCGTGATTCGTAATTATTTTTTACTTCTTACAACTTTTCTTGCCGCTTCAGCTATATCACCGGCGGTCATCTTATATTTTTTAATGAGATCAGAAGGATTCCCCGATTGCCCAAAGACATCCCTTGTCCCTATCTTATAAACAGGTACAGGCAGTGTTTCGCTCAAAAATTCGCTCACCGCGCTTCCCAGTCCACCAATAACACTGTGCTCTTCAGCTGTAACTACCGCCCGGGCTTTATCCGCAAACTGAGATAATATTTCGGTATCAATGGGCTTAATAGTATGCATGTCTATAACTGCCGCATTTATTCCCTCTTTTTCAAGCATTCGCGCGGCTTCAAGTGATAAAAATACCATCATCCCGCAACTTATAATAGCCACATCACTGCCATCTTTCAAAATCCTGGCTTTGCCTACTTCAAAATCATCATTTCTCGATGTAATTTCCGGAACCTTCTCTCTGCCAAGCCTTATATAGAAAGGACCGGGAATTGATGCCGCTTCAATCGTTGCTTTAAAACTTTCAGCCGCGTCACATGGCACTATAACCCTCATGTTCGGAATAACCCTCATAATAGCTATGTCTTCCAGGCTCTGGTGTGACGAACCGTCGGCACCAACCGAAATACCGCTATGCGAAGCTACTATTTTCACATCAAGACTTGAATAAGCAATAGTATTCCTGATTTGCTCCCACGGGCGGCCTGTCGCAAACAAAGCAAATGTACTCGTAAATACTATTTTACCGCATGTAGAAAGGCCCGCCGCGACATCAATCATATTCTGTTCTGCTATCCCCATGTTAAAAAACCTGTCGGGAAAGTGTTCTCTGAATTTTGCGGTTTTGGTAGATTCAGATAAATCGGCATCAAGAACAACAATATTTTCATATTTTTTGCCAAGTTCTATTAATGCGTCTCCATAAGCATCTCTTGTCGCTTTCAATTCACTCATTTTAATCCTCTAGTATTAAATTCCATCTGACTGGAATTTTATTTGACACCGTTTAACGCTTTTTTAAGGCTGTCTAAAGCTTCTCTTCCCTGTTCTTTTGTAGGAGCCTTTCCATGGAATCCAACCACATTCTCCATAAAAGAAACGCCTTTGCCTTTAATTGTCTTAGCAACAATGGCCGAAGGTTTTCCATCTTCTGTTGAGCGCGCCCAGTTCCAGGCATCATATATTTCCTTAAGGTTATGGCCATCTATAGATTTCACTTTCCAGCCAAATGAAATAAACTTATCTTCTATAGGCAAAGGATTCATTACATCTTCTATCTTTCCATCAATTTGAAGCCCATTGTGGTCAACGGCCATACAAAGATTATCAAGATTATAATGCGCCGCGGCCATTAATGCTTCCCATATTTGCCCTTCCTGTATTTCCCCATCTCCCAGAAGAGCAAATACCTTATATTTCTTCTTGTCCATTTTTCCCGCCAGAGCCATGCCAACAGCAACGGATAACCCCTGGCCCAGGGAACCTGTTGATATATCTATTCCGGGAACCTTCCGCATATCGGGATGACCCTGGAGTATGGAACCAAATTGTCTCAGTTCCATTAATTTCTCCTTTGGGAAAAACCCCAGATCACCTAAAATCGCGTATATAGCCGGTGCCGCATGCCCTTTTGAAAGAACAAACCTGTCTCTTTCGTTCCAATCCGGTTTTTGGGGATCCACGTTTATAATTGAATAATAAAGGATTGTGAGCAGGTCAACCGCGGATAAAGAACCTCCCGGATGTCCGGAACCCGCCCTTGTAATCATATCAACAATTTCAATTCTCAGCTCAACAGCTTTTCTTTTTAAAGATTTCTCTTCATATTTCACTGTTCTTTTACCTCTCTTCGTCAATTTTCCTTTTAAACCACTTTACAGTCTCAACAAGGCCATCATCAAGAGAAACTTCGGGTTTCCAATCAAGCTCATCTGCCGCCCTGGTTATATCAGGCCTGCGGATTTTAGGATCATCGATTGGCAAATCCTTCTTTACAATACCGCTTTTACTGTTAGTGCTTTTAATAACCTTTTTCGCAAATTCCAGGATCGTCATTTCAGAAAGATTCCCCATATTGACGGGCTCATTCAAATCGGAAACGGCAAGGAGATAAATACCCCCGATAAGATCGGATATATAACAAAAACTTCTTGTTTGGCTGCCTTCTCCAAATACGGTAAGAGGTTCATTTCGAAGGGCCTGGCAAATAAACGCGGGAACAACTCTCCCATCGTCTTTACGCATCCTTGGCCCGTAAGTATTAAAAATCCTCACAATTTTTGTATCCACGTTATGTGTGCGATGATAAGCCATTGCCATTGCTTCGGCAAACCGCTTCGCCTCATCATAAACCCCCCTTGGGCCAATAGGATTTACGTTACCCCAGTAACTTTCCGGCTGTGGATTAACAAGAGGATCTCCGTAAACTTCCGAAGTTGACGCAAGTATGTACCTCGCACCCTTCTCCATCGCAAGCCCAAGTGTTCTATGCGTGCCGATTGATCCAACCTTGAGCGTCTGAATAGGAAACTCTATATAATCTATCGGCGACGCGGGAGAAGCAAAATGAAAGACAAAATCAACTTCCTCCTTAATAGAAATATATTCCGTAACATCCTGGTTAATAAGTGTGAACTTGGCATCTCTGTTAAGATGGGCAATATTAGCTTCGGCACCGGTTATGAAATTATCAACACAGATGACACTGTGTCCTTTTCCTATAAGATAATCGCATATATGAGACCCTAAAAATCCGGCGCCGCCGGTAACAACAGAACGAGGCATAATTTTCCCCTAACATATCTCTCTTTAA
>CBDURG010000038.1:0-15528 GCA_965369805.1 uncultured bacterium | reverse complement strand
AAATAATACTTGGATTTGAGCCAAGGAAAGAATACCTCGCTATATTTTCACCGCCCTCAACACTTTCAAGGAGAAAACAAAAATTCTTTGATGATATCTTCCTGAAAGCTGACACAGGCGTTTCCATGTCAGCAACAATTTCCTTAAAGACAGGAACCAGGTTCCCTTTTTTTGCCTTTTTAATAAATTCTTTTTTATCCGGATAATACATAATTAGCAACCTTCGGTTGAAAATTAAACTTAATGGTTAAACGCTTTATCACGCGCTTCAATCTTTCCACGGTTTTTTACGATTCACAATTCACGAACAACAATTCACGGCTTTTTATTGTACACTTTTTCAGGATTAAATACCTTTTCCCCGGCTATCACCCACTGCCCATCACCAAGCTTCCTGTAAAAACAGCTTCTGTAGCCGGTGTGACAGGCCGCTCTTCCTTTTTGTTCAACTTTAAAGAGAAGGCAATCTTTATCACAATCAACCCGAATTTCCTTAACAATTTGCACATTGCCGGAAGACTCACCTTTAACCCAGAATTTCTGCCTGGACCTGCTCCAGTAAGTCATCTTTCCCGTTTCAAGGGTTCTTTTCAATGACTCCGCGTTCATATACGCAACCATAAGGACCGCTGCGTCTTCAACATCAACTACCACTGCTGTTACAAGGCCGTCCGGGCCGTACTTTATATCATTGATAATATTATTCATTATAAAAACCTTACCTTTTAATTTCGGACACATACCCCGTGTTTTTTTAAGTAATCCTTCACTTCCCTAATCTCTATTTCCCTGTAATGGAAAATCGATGCCGCAAGAGCCGCATCAGCCATTCCATCCGTTAAAACTTTTAAAATATGTTCACAAGTTCCGGCACCGCCGGAAGCAATAACCGGAATTCTAACCGCAGAAGAAATTTTTCCTGTAAGCTCGATATCGTATCCATCTTTCGTGCCGTCAGAATCCATGCTCGTTAAAAGGATTTCCCCTGCCCCCAGTTTTTCCACTTCCAGGGCCCACTCAACCGCATCACGCCGGACAGGTGTTCTTCCGCCATTAATGTATATCTGCCATTTACCTTCACATACTCGCTTTGCATCAATTGCTACCACTATACACTGCGAACCAAACATTGATGAAGCTTCCTTGACAAACTGAGGATTTTTTACCACCGGCGTATTAATTGAAACCTTATCGGCTCCGTTCTTAAGCAGTTCACGTATATCCTCCAGCGAAGAAATCCCTCCGCCGACTGTAAGCGGCATGAAACATTTTTCCGCCGTTTTCTTCACAACATCAATCATTATTTTTCTTTTTTCATGGGATGCGGTTATGTCAAGGAAAACAAGCTCATCTGCTCCCGCCCGGTCATAAACCCCAGCTATTTCAACGGGGTCACCCGCATCCTTTAAACCCTCAAAATTTATACCTTTTACAACCCTGCCCTCTTTAACATCCAGGCAGGGAATTATCCTTTTAGCCAGCATTTGCCGCACCTGTTATATCCTTTAAATTCAATTTTCCATCGTAAAGAGCTTTGCCGATTATCGCGCCCGTAATACCTTTAGGAGCAAGCCCGGACAGCCTCTTTACATCTTCAAGCGTAGAAATACCGCCGGAAGCAACAAGTTTTATACCGGTGACATCCAGAAGATCTTCACACGCTTTGATATTCGGGCCTTCAAGCATACCATCTTTCAATATATCAGTATAAATTATCTCTTCAAATCCAATTTTTTTCAAATCACGGACAAATTCCTCAACCTTAAGCCGGGACGTTTCCAACCAGCCTTTTTTAACCACAAAACCATCTTTTGTATCAACCGCTATTATTACCCTGTCTTTAAAATTCTGATACGCATCATGCGCAAATCCCGCATTCTCACATGCCGAAGTCCCGACAACAACTCTCCTGGCCCCAAAAGAAAGATATTCCTCTATATGTTCAAAGCTGCGTATTCCGCCTCCGACTTCTGTGTCAATATTCAGGGTTTTTATTATTTCCTCTATTGTTTTTTTGTTCGCGGGTTTGCCTCCGAAAGCCCCGTCAAGATCTACAATATGCAGAAAAGACGCGCCCTCTTTTTGCCATCTTTTTGCCATCTCAACAGGAGAATCCGAATATACGGTTTTTTCCTCAGTTTTACCCTGTTTAAGGCGGACACACTTACCATCCACTATATCTATCGCGGGAATTATAATCATGTTCTTGCTTTCTGTGTATATTTCACAAAATTCTCTATCAGTTTCAGGCCTGCGTTCTGGCTTTTCTCAGGGTGAAACTGGCACGCAAAAATATTTTTGCTGCAAACGGAAGAAGTAAATTCCACATCATAATCTGTAGTTGTGGCAATAATACTTTTATCTTCAGGCTTTACATAGTAAGAATGAACAAAATAAAAATACTCGCCATCCTTTATATCTTTTAATATTTCACATTTTTTACCCGAAGCAGTTAATTCTAAAGAATTCCATCCCATATGGGGAACTTTCAACATAGGAGGAAACCGCAAAACTTTGCCCTTGAAGATCCCAAGCCCTTTTTCACCACCCTCTTCGCTTCCTTCAAATAGTATCTGCAAACCCAAACATATACCCAGGAAAGGGCGTCCCGAAGAAATAAAATCTGTTATTGTCCTGTCCAGGTTGTCGCGTTTGAGATTTCTGACGCAGTCATCAAAAGCACCGACGCCGGGAACAACAAGAGCTGCCATATCCTTAATTTCTTCAGGACAGGAACTCAAAACAACCGAAGCTCCATATTTCTCAAGAGCTTTTTGAACACTCCTTAAGTTACCCATTCCATAATCTAAAATAGCTATCTTACTCATTAACAAAACCTTATACTATATACTGCTTTTACAATTTCCCTTTTGTCGAAGGGGTTCCCTTAACCCTCTTATCGACTTTCAAGGCTTCTCTAAACACTTTTGCAAGAGCCTTAAATGCCGCTTCATAAATGTGATGAACATCCTCCCCGCTTATAAGAATAAGATGCAGTGTAATCTGCGCATTCTGCACAAATGCCCTCATGAATTCCTTAACCAGACTCACATTAAAAGAACCAAGTTTAATCCTTCTGGTTTTAATCTTGTATTCCAGATAGGCTCTACCGCTTACATCCAAAGATGCTTCTACAAGGGCTTCATCCATGGGAACACGCGCGCTGGAATATCTAATTATCCCTTTCTTGTTTGCAAAAGCTTTTTTAAACGCCTCACCCAATGCGATACCAACATCTTCAACTATATGGTGGTCATCAACATGTACATCGCCTTCAGCTTTTATTTCGATATCAATAAGCGAATGTTTGGAAAAAAGTTCCAGCATGTGGTCAAAAAAACCTACCCCGGTAGATATCCTGCCCTTCCCTTCGCCATCAATGTTAATCTTAACCCGGATATCAGTTTCTTTTGTTTTTCTCTTTATAACAGCAGACCTTGCCATGTGACCTCCCTTTTCAAAAAGCAGTATACCATTCACTACTCACAATTTTTCTGCTTACTAATTACTGTTTTCAAAAGTGCTTCTGTTTCCTTTAAAAACATCTTAATTTCTTTCATTGTCCCAACACTTATTCTTATATAATCTTTCAACCAGTCTGTACAAAAATAGCGCACCAGGATATTTTTTCCTTCGAGCCGGGCAGTCAGATTCTTCGCGTCAACAGGGGGTTTCGCGAATATAAAATTAGCCGATGAAGGCAGTATTTCAAATCCCATCGCTTTTAATCTTTTGCCCAAAAACAACCTGGTTTTTATAACATTTTTTTTGATTTTGCTAAAATACTGCCTGTCATCCATTGCGGCTTTGCCGGCTTTTATACTAAGCCTGTTCATATTATATGAATCTTTAACCTTTAACAGCATATCAATAGTTTTCTTATTCGCTATGCCAAGGCCTATCCTCATCCCCGCGAGAGCATATGACTTGGAAAGAGACCTCGTTACGACTACATTGCGGTACTTTTTTACCATGGACAAACAATTGTATGTCGAAAAATCAACATACGCTTCGTCAATTCAAATCAAAGCCTTCTTTTGAGACCTGCAAAGTTTTTCAATGTCCTTCTTGGGAAAAACACATCCTGTAGGAGCATTAGGATTTGAAATAACAATCAATTTAGCTTTTGTTTTAAAAAATGAGGCCGGCAGCCTATCCTGCTGTCTAAGTCTGTGCTCTTCAATCACGGCATCCTGGATATCCGCGATAACCTTATAAAGAGAATATGTAGGAAATGTTATAGCTGTCTTATCTCCTTTATCAAGCACAGCCCTGAAGATCAAAGACAGAATCTCATCTGAACCGTTACCCGCTATTATGTTTTCAACTTTAAACCCCAGAACCCTGGCTGCCGCGGATCTTAATTCGGCCCCTGAAGGATCCGGGTATAAACGCAGGCTCATTCCAATGTTATCCCGGGTTACCTTTAAAACACGCTTTGAAGGAGGATGGGGATTTTCATTGGTATTTAATTTGACAAAATCCTCCCTGCCAGGCTGAAAGCCGGGTGCATACGGTTTAAGTTTTTCAATATTTTTTCTAAAACAATTCATTTTAAATTAGTATATAGTATTGAGTATGTAGTATTAAAAAACAGTGTCTCATCGTTCGTAACACCCACGTGCCAGCCCCAAGAACTTTGGTTTTTTACTACATACTATATCCTGTTCTTTTTCATGCGTATCTTTACAGAATTCCCATGTCCATCAAGTTTTTCTGTGTCAGAAAACTCCACCGCGTATTTTGATGCCTTTTTAAAAGCTTCTTCACTGTAATTTATAAGTGAAATCCTTTTTAGAAAATCACTCACCGACAAACCGGAAAACCATCTTGCCCCCCCGGAAGTCGGCAAAACATGGCTCGGGCCGGCAACAAAATCGCCCATTGCTTCAGGAGTCCATTTTCCGACAAAAATCGCCCCCGCGTTATTTATTCTCCTTACCACAAATTCAGGATTTTCAATCATTACCTCAATGTGTTCCGGCGCAATTATATTAGCAATATTTATTGCCTGGATAACATCCCTCACAACAACAAGAAACGCTCCCCTGCTCAATGATTCTGAAATTATTTTTTTCCTCGATAACATGATTGACTGGCGGTAGATTTCCTTTTCAACATTGACGATTAAATCCTTGTCAACCGAAACAAGGTAAATCCTGCTGGCAGCATCGTGTTCAGCCTGAGCGAGCATATCAGCCGCGATAAATTCAGGATTTGAAGTTTTGTCCGCAATAATCAAAACCTCACTCGGGCCAGCCACCATATCAATATCAACAAACCCATACACCTGTCTTTTCGCGCAGGAAACATACATGTTGCCGGGGCCTACAATTTTATCCACTTTGGGAACCGTTTTGGTGCCAAACGCAAAAGCCCCAATTGCCTGAGCACCGCCAACCCTGAAAACACTATCAACTCCCGCTATACTGCAGGCAGCAAGAATTCCGGGGCTAATATCACCGCCTGTACACGGAGGCGACGCTACAAAAATTTCCTTAACTCCCGCGACTCTCGCGATAACCGCGGTCATAAGAACCGTTGACACTAACGGGGCCGTGCCCCCGGGAACATATATGCCAACCTTTTCAACAGGCCTTATCTCTTCACCCAGAACCGAACCGTCTCTCCTTTTATATGACCAGCTTTTTTTTAAAAGTTTTTTCGCATATTCTTCAATGTTTTTCTTAGCGTATTTAATAGAATCAGTCAATTCCTTAGAAATAGACGCTCTTGATACATCTATTGCGTCTTTTTTAACTTCTATCATCAAAGGACTCAAAGAATAACTGTCAAATGCCTCTGTATATTCAATAAGGGCTTTGTCTCCCAAAACCCTGACCTTTTGTAAAATCTCAGAGACCGATTGTTCCACTTCTTCATTATATAAAGCGGCCTCTTTTAATCCTTTTAGCCTGCTTACGCCCCTTTCCAGGCGGCAATCAATTCTTTCCATAATATTTCCTTTTAAATATAACTATGTCGAGCTAAGTATATTACCATACAGAAGAAAAAACCTTCAAGTAAAAAGGGAAGGCGGCCGGATAACCGGCCGCCTTCCGCGGATAAACCTTTCAATTATGGCTGTTATTCCTGTTTAGCTTCCCTTTTGAGGGGAAGGACACCGGCAAGTCCCCCTATTACATTAACAAGCTCGGAATCCGTAGGGACAATAACCTTCGCGTTATCTCTAAGGGAGTTTTCAACTGTTTCCAGTTTTTTTAGAACCTGCGCGTTACCTATAAAGTATTTATTTGCGGCCTCATTAACAAGCTTTATCGATTCAGCTTCACCCTCAGCACGCAGTATTTTACCCTGTTTAATTCCTTCCGCTTTCTTAATCTCCGATCTTTTCAAGCCATCTGCTTTCCTTTCCACGGCATTGGCAAAATCAAGGGCAGCAATCTTTTCATTCTCGGCTTTAACAACCTTGTTCATTGTTTCCTGAACATCCTTTGGCGGGTCTATTTCTTTAAGTTCTGTCCTTACTATTTCCATACCCCAATTTGCTGTTTCCTTGCTTAATGTACCAAGCAGCTCACCGTTAATTTTATCCCTCTCGCTGTTTGCCGATTTCAGAGTCAACGTGCCGATAATATTTCTTAACGTTGTCCGTGCAAGGTTTACAACCTGCCACTTGTAATTATTGACACTATACTGGCAGTTTTTTACATGCTGCTCATCTGCCTTGACCTTAAAATAAACCTGTGCATCCACACTCGCGTTAAGATTATCGTTTGTAATTATCTCCTGAGGTTGAGCATCCACCATCACCTCCGTAATATTAACAACAACCAGCCTGTCTATAACAGGGATAATCCAGTTAAAACCGGGCATGGCAAACCTTTTATATTTCCCCAGCCTCTCAACAAGGCCTCTATGTGTCGGCCGTATAATTCTTACTCCAAAAAAGAATATCATCAACGCAAATACCAGCACACCCCATAACCACCCCATAATAACCTCCTTTCAATTTATTCAATTAAATCGTTTTTCATCTACATAAAAAATAAAATATACTTTTCTGATTACAGTTTAGGCAGTGAAAGGTTATCCTTCTCAATATCTTTGAAATACTTAACCGTAGCCACCTTAAGTTCCATAGTCGCTTCATTATCACAAACAATCATCCCGCGCGGATGAAGCTGCAGCGCCGATACTGTCCACATATGGTTAACACCTTCTTCAACAACTTTTTGAAGAGCATGTGCTTTTTTGTAACCATTTATTATAACAAGAACCTCATTTGCTGCCATTACCGTCCCAACCCCTACCGTTAATGCAGTTTTGGGAACATTATTGACATCATTATCAAAAAACCTGGAATTGGCAAAAATCGTGTCATGTTTAAGAGTTTTTATACGCGTCAGGCTGGACAACGATGAGCCCGGTTCGTTAAAAGCTATATGCCCATCGGGCCCAATCCCTCCAAGAAATAGGTTAATACCGCCTGCAGCTTTTATTTTTGTCTCATAATTTTTACACTCTTTTTCCAAATCCCCGGCATTACCATTAAGAATATTTACATTCTCCTTCGGAATATTAACATGGCTGAACAAATTATGCCACATAAAATAATGGGAGCGTTCAGGATGGCTTTCAGCAATGCCAACGTACTCATCCATGTTAAACGTAATTACATTTTTAAATGAAACTTTCCCCTCTTTGTATAATTCTATCAGATGCCGGTACATTCCCAGAGGTGACGAACCGGTAGGCAGCCCTAAAACATAGGGTTTGTCTTTAGCGGGCTTTGCTTCATTAATCTTCTTCGCCACATAATAAGCAACCCATTTACTTAAAGTCAAATAATTTTCATGAATGATGATCCGCATTCAACTTCCTCTTCTTTTTCCTTTATTTCAACACCAATCACTTTTTTGAAAGATTTCATAAGTTTTCAAGAACAGCCCGGATTCTTCTGATACCTGCAGATGAACTCTGCTCTTTTGTGATTTTAAATCTGCCAAGCTCTTTTGTATTGGATACATGGGGCCCGGCACAAATTTCCTTTGAGAAATCCCCGATTGAATACACCGTTACCTTTTGTCCGTATCTGTCACCAAACAAACCTATAGCTTCCTGTTTAGCTGCTTTGACAGGAGTCATCTCTTTGCATTTCACTTCCATGCCTTTTTCTATTGCGGTATTAACCACTTCTTCAACTTTCTTTATTTGCGTATCGGAAAGTTTGTCAGGGTGTGAAAAGTCAAAGCGCAGCCTTTCGGAGGTAATATTGCTCCCCCTCTGCTGTACATGTTTTCCAAGGACAATTCTTAATGCCTGATGAAGAAGATGGGTTGCGGTATGAAAACAGACAACCTTTTCTGAGCCGTCTTCAAGCCCGCCTTTAAATTTTTTTTCAGCTCCAAGCCTTGACTTGTTCTGATGCTCCTGAAAACATTCATTAAAGCCTTTATGATCAACCTCCAACCCTTTTTCTTTCGCAAGTTCATCTGTCATTTCAAGTGGAAAGCCATAAGTGTCATAAAGTTTAAAAGCATGCTTGCCGGATATAGTACTAATCTTTTTTCCCGTTGCCTGAAAAGCTTTTTCATACCCTTTTACCATCTTATCAAACTCTTTTAACCCCTGACTAATTGTCTTGTTAAACCTGTCCTCTTCAGCCGAGAGCTCGGAAAGGATAAATAGTCTGTTCTTTTCAATCTCTTTCCATGGGTTTTTCATTATACCTATCACAACTTCAGCAATTTCCGAACAGAACTTTTTATTAATCTTAAGAAGACGTCCGTGACGAATAATCCTCCGTATATACTTCCGCAAAACATAACCCTGATCAACATTTGAGGGAACGATAGCCTTATCATCACCCAGTATAAAAGTTGCCGCGCGTATATGATCAGCTATAATCCTGAATGATTTTTTACAATCCCGGTTTTTATAAGATTCCCCGGTTAAATCTTCGAGTTTTTTAATAATGGGTTCGAAAAGCTCAATTGTATAAATATCCGTTTTTCCCTGAAGAACACAGGCAACTCTCTCAAGGCCAAGGCCCGTATCAACATTCTTTTGCTTTAAAGGTTCATATTTGCCGGCAGCGGTCCTGCCGTATTCCATAAAAACATCATTCCATATCTCGAGCCAGTTTGATTCATCGGTTTCAGGATTGCTATGCGAAGGCGGTTCCTCTTCTCTGCCTATATAAAAGAACATTTCTGTATCCGGCCCGCACGGCCCGACATTACCGGCAGGCCCCCACCAGTTTTTATCTTTAGGCAATGCCGCAATGCGGTTCTCACAAACACCAATACGAATCCAGATGTCTTTCGATTCCTTGTCAAATGGAGCATCTTCGTCACCTTTAAAAATTGAAATAGCAATTTTATTTTTATCCAAAGCAAGCCATTTTTCATCAGTCAAAAATTCCCAGCTCATTTTTATCGCTTCTTCTTTAAAATAATCTCCAAGCGACCAGTTACCAAGCATTTCAAAAAACGTTGTATGGCTTTCATCACCTACTTCTTCTATATCCTGAGTCCTTATACATTTCTGACAGTTTACAAGGCGGTTGCCCATGGGATGTTTTTGCTGGCCGGTAAGATACGGAACAAGAGGATGCATGCCTGCCGTTGTGAAAAGAACTGTTGGATCATTTTCAGGGATTAAAGAAGCCGATGGGATTTCTTCATGACCTCTGGTTTTGAAAAATTCAATGTAAAGGCGGCGTAATTCTTCTGCTTTCATTTTCTGCTACTTTTCTCTTTTTTCCAGACAATAACAAATTATTTTAGTTTTAGGATTGTAATTTATTTCAACCCGGTTTTTTTCTTGATCTCCGCGACAATCTTCTTCCTCAGTTTTTCATTTCCTTTTATTTCCTGAACAGCAGAATCACGCCCCTGTCCCAACTTTTCCCCTTCAAAGGAAAACCACGAACCTCTCTTTTCAACAATGTCAAGGGTTATACCCGCGTCTACAATTGACCCCTCTCTCGATATTCCTTCATTAAACATAATATCAAATTCACCAATCCTGAACGGAGGAGCAACTTTATTCTTAACCACTTTAACCCTCACTTTGTTTCCAGTGTTCTCTCCAGCTGTATTTTTAATCGCGCTGATTCTTCTAATGTCAAGCCTGACAGAAGAGTAAAACTTAAGAGCATTACCACCGGGTGTTGTTTCCGGACTTCCAAACATTACACCTATTTTCATTCTTATCTGGTTAATAAAAAGACAACATGTCTTTGATTTCGAAATTGAAGATGTAAGCTTCCTTAAAGCCTGGCTCATAAGGCGAGCCTGAAGTCCGATGTGAGAATCCCCCATTTCACCCTCTATTTCCGCCCGGGGAACCAGAGCCGCGACAGAATCAATAACGATAACGTCAACGGCACTGCTTCTTACAAGCAACTCGGCAATTGAGAGCGCTTCTTCTCCCGAATCAGGCTGTGAAACCAACAGATCCCGAAGGTTAACCCCAAGCTTTTTCGCGTATGCGGGATCCTTAGCGTGCTCCGCGTCAATAAAAGCGGCAACACCGCCGGCTTTTTGGGCATTGGCAACCACATTAAGCGCAAGGGTCGTCTTTCCAGAAGATTCCGGACCGAAAAGCTCCACAACTCTTCCCCTGGGAAGGCCTCCAATTCCAAGCGCTATATCAAGAGTTAAAGCGCCTGTTGAGATATAGGGAATATTAATGTGAGCCGACTCGTCGCCAAGCTTCATTATCGCCCCCTGCCCAAATTGCTTTTCTATCTGCGTTATCGCCATATCAAGCGCTTTCGTTTTCCCTTCACCTTCTTTTTCCGTTACCTTCTCTGCTTTTGTCGCCATGCTTAGCCTCCACGCTTAGTTATTTATTAAACAACTATAGAATCGCATCATATAATTTCGTATATATCGGCCCGGCAAGAGTTAAATTACTGGAGAAAAATGATAACATTTCAGCTTCAAAAAAAGCAACTGGTGAATTATCCATTTTTTCTAAAGCCGCGACAATACCATCAACTCTCTTTTTACATCTTCCAACCGTAAGGTGAGGGAAAAACTCTCTTTTTTCTCTTTCAAAGCCATGCCTCTCAGAAATTTCTTCAATAACGTTATTAAGTTCTGCCAATTCCTCTTTCCCCTTATCCACCCCTATTAAGATCACCCTTGGAGAAATTTTTGATCCAAAATAACCAAACTGCCCGAAACTTACCTCAAACTTTCCAAATCCTTTTACTCCCTTTCTAACATCATCGGACAATTTCTTAATCCCTTCTTCTTCAACATTCCCATAGAACTTCAGGGTCAGATGCTGATTTACAGAAGAAACCCACCTGACATTTTTAAACTTATATCTCAGGGGCTGAACAAGCGGCGTTATCTTATCTTTCACCTTATCAGGTAAATTTACAGCAAGAAAAAATCTTAAACCGCTCATATAAAATTTACGCTCTTCATTCAATCAACAGATACCTGCGAAGAAGGTCTAATGCTGCCCGACAAGCCCTTTCTCTTATCTGTTCCCTGCTGGTGCCGTTAAACTTAAATTCTTCAGTTCTGCTTATGAACCCATCATCCAACGCGACATAAACCAATCCGACAGGTTTTTCTTCGGAACCGCCTCCCGGCCCGGCTATTCCGGTAATACCTATGGCAATATCCGAAGTAGATCTTCTTCTACAGCCTCTCGCCATTTGCAGCGCGCATTGGGAACTAACTGCTCCGTGCTCCACAAGAGTATCCTGAGAAACACCAAGATCTAAAATCTTTAAATTATCATAATAAGTAACATATCCCCCAAGGAAATACTCAGAACTCCCGGGAATATCTGTTATCATTTTCCCCAATTGCCCTCCGGTACACGATTCAGCAACCGCCACAGTCTTTTTCTTTCCCTTCAAAAGCTTCCCAACTGTTTCTTCTACAGACTCTTCATCTTCAGAAAATATATTATTACCGAATTCCTCTCTTATTCGCATAATCAAATCGACAAACTTACTGCCGGCAGCAATTTCCCGCTTAATCCTTATAATAATTTCACCCGGATGAGCCCTTAATCCATATGATATCCCGCTGGACTTCCCGATGATTTTTCTTAAAGTCGAATCCACAACAGATTCAGACATTCCAGTAATACTGAAATATTTAACCGTTTTTGCTCCTTTTCCGCCGCCGCTCAAACCAAGGCTCTTTAATCCATCATCAAGCATGGGAATAAGCTCCGCGGGTGGGCCTGGAAACATCAAAAGCTTCCTTTTGCCTTCCGCCAGATAAAAACCCGGGGCACTCCCTATTTTATTTGCAATAATCTTAGCCCCTTCGGGGACAAGGGACTGTTCTCTCATCGAATCTTCTGTTACAGCAGGAACCGAAAATTTGTATCTTTCTTTGAGAACATTATACAAACGGCTTTTACTGACAAGTTTCTTTCCAAAAATTTCCGCCGCAATTTTTTTTGTAAGGTCATCCGCGGTAGGGCCTAATCCACCTGTGGTTATAACCGCGTCACACGCTGAGAAGGCATTTTCAAAACTTTTTTTTATTACATCCTTGTTATCAGGAAGAGAAATTTGTTTTACTACAGAACCTCCATAACATGTAACGGCAGAGGCAACTATTTTAAAATCGGAATTAATAATTTCTCCGCCTAAAAGCTCATCACCAATGTTGATTATTATTATATTTATATTTTCGTTTTTCGTCATCTTATCTATATTCAATCCCATAGCCATGTTTCTCCGCGAGGGACAACAGAGCATTTGCAAATTCTTCAGCCGCTTTAGGCCCTCTCGCGGTAACTATCATGTTATCGATAACAACTGTTTTATCCAAACAAACTACACCTTTTATCTGCAGACGATTTTGTACCGCCTCCCACGATGTGGCTTTTCTGTCTTTCAGAATACCCGCGTTTGCCAAAATTATAGGAGCTATACCTATCGCGCCAAGGATTTTATTATCTTTAACAGCACTCTTAACTATATTGTGAGCCGTTAAATCCCTCCAGTATTCTGTCGCGCCATTCCCGCCAACAAAAATTATGATGTCATAATCACCTGGTTTTATTTCATACACAAGTTTGTTTACCTCAATTTCATTACCCTGTATGCCAACAATTTTTCCTTTTACTGAAGAAGCCACCTCCACTTCCCATGCCGCTCTTTTAAAAATCCTCATAGGAATAAAAAGTTCTTCATCCCGAAAATTGGAACTTGCGATAATAAACACAGCTTTTGGTTCTTCCTTACTGGCAAAAGCGTGATTAATGCCGCAAAATGATATAAAAATCAGCAGGTCAAGAAACATAACAAAAAGTTTCTTCATCCTTCCCCCCCCATTCAATCAATATTTTTACAAATTTGCTTTTACTTTGTCAATAACCCTTTTAACGGACAGGATTCACATCCCGGGTTTTTTCCACAATAATTCTTGCCTGTTTCGACAATCTGAGCATGGTAATCGTTATAAAGGCTAATGTCTCTTTTAAGATTTGTCTCAAAAAAAAACTGAGCTCTGTCGTATTTAATATTTTCCTCAAAAAACCCATGCCTTGAAAATATTCTCTTTGTGTACGCGTCAATTACAAACACCGGCTTATTACAAGCATACAGCAAGATTGAATCAGCCGTCTCCGGGCCTACTCCTTTGACAGAAAGGAGCTTATCCCTTAATTCAGCGGTATCAGCCTTTGACATCCTGGAACAAGAACCGTTGTAGTTATGGATAAGAAAGCGGCAAAATGCCTTAAGCGTCCTGGCTTTTTGATTAAAATAACCGGACGGCTTTATAAGAAAAGACAACTGTTTGTTTGAACTATTAAAAATCTTTCGGGATGACAGCAATTTCTCATTCTTCAGATTTTCAACAGCCTTTTTTACATTAGACCACGCGGTATTTTGTGTAAGGATTGCGCCTATGCAAACCTCAAAGGATGTCTCTCCGGGCCACCAATTGTGATACCCGAAATGAGCCCTCATCAGCTTATACATTTTCAATAGTTCTCGCTCCACGCTCATTCCGGTCACCTGTGCCTCTGTGGCATTTTTTTTCTTTGCTCTTCCCTCAGCATTAATAACGCGGTTCCCAGGAGTGTCAAATCTTCATTTATAACACTGAAAATTTTCTCCTTCGCGAATATTCCGGCATCTCCTCCGGTTCCAACAACTGTTTTAAATTTTACCTTGAGTTCTTTCTCTATCCTCAGCCTAATTACATCTGCCAGTTCAAGAATTCCAAAATATAAGCCTGAGCACATCGCTTCAGGTGTGCTCTTGCAGATTACCGATTTCGCCCGGAAAAAATCAAAAGGGCCCAATAGAGCTGCCGAAGAAACAAGAGCGTCCTTTGAAACTCTCAAACCCGGAAAGATCACACTACCGTCATAATGAAACGGTTCTTTTATAACATCAAATGTAATAGCCGTTCCAAAATCAATCACAAGCGCGGGAACTTTATAAAATTTAGAGACGGCAACAGCATTAGCGACTCTGTCAGCTCCCACATTCTTTCTATAGCTGCTGTTAATCTTTATTGTCGTTAATTTCTCAGGCCGCACAACATATATTTTATCGCAATTTTTTTTAAGCTCCCTTAAAAGACTGCGTGTTACTGCAGGAACCACACCGCAAATAGAAACAGAATCAGCCTCTTTGTTCCTAAAAAGTTTCCCTGTGTATATCAAGAACCTGTTCATTTGTTTATGAGAAAACTTGAGACGTTTACTGATTTTCCCGAAACGGTATATCCCGGTATCAATCGAAGTATTTCCTATATCGACGCATAGTATCTTTTCCATGTTTTGACCCTATTTATGTGATTTCTCTCTATATTAATTCTCCTGAAACAACCTTTTCAACTGCTCCATCATCCTTCCTCAAATTAAGAGCTCCAGAATCATCAAAATCCTGCGCGTATCCGGCATATACTTTCTTCCCGCTCCTTATTTTTACTACTCTGCCCAGAGTTTCTGAAAAATCTATACATTCTCTTATAATATCGCCGTATTTACCTCTTTTCAGCTCTTCATATTTATAATCCATAAATTCCAACAGTTTACGTACTACTTCAATCCTGTCCACCTTATTTCCGGTTTCGCGTATCATTGAAGTCGCTGTTTTTACAACTTTCGAAGACAAATATTTTAATGAAGAATTCACATTTAGGCCTATCCCCAAAATCACATAGTTTATCCTATCACTTTCAGTGTTTATCTCGGTAAGAATACCTCCTATTTTCCTTCCCTTAACGACAATATCGTTTGGCCATTTTATCCCAGCCAAAATACCAAATTCTCTTAACACTTCACAAACAGAAACTGCGGCAATAATTGTTATAAGTGATGAATTTTGAGGTGTCATATAAGGCCGCAAGATAACCGAACAGAGAATATCTTTTCCCTTATGTGAAATCCATTTCCGGCCCAGCCTGCCGCGACCGTTTGTCTGGTGCTCGGTAAAAATAACGGTTCCTTCTTTTCCCCCGGAACGCGCAATTTCCTCCGCCGCATCACTCGTTGAACCGCATTTTGAATAGACAAGTATTTTCTTTCCTATAACACTGGTTTTTAAACCTCTTTCAA
>CBDURG010000037.1:0-15884 GCA_965369805.1 uncultured bacterium | reverse complement strand
TTGATTAGTTATAGCAATTACTATAACTGTTAGGAGTGCTATAAGTGTTAAGAAGAACAGGAAAGCAAATATGAAAAGGAAATATATATCCGCGAAAGAGATAATCAGTAAATACAAGATTTCCTATTCTCTTTTAAATTATTACACCAACATGGGGCTTTTTAAGGTAGAGAAGAGAAACGGCAACATGAGATTATATGATGAAAGGGAAATAAAAAATAAACGAACAAAAATATCGAAACTGACAAACGCGGGTTACCCATTAAGAATAATCTGCAGGATGTTGAACGCGAAACTTTAAAAAAGAGGAAATGTTGTAATAGAGGTCTGTAATAATAGAGGTATGTAATATATGTCCTATTATAAAGTATTGGGATTTCAAAAAGAACCGTTTTCAACGAGCCCTGACCCTGGGTTTTTCTACATGTCTAAGGAACATGAGATAGCCCTGATGAATATATTGATAGAACTCAGGCTCAAAAGAGGGCTCTCTGTAATATTGGGGGATATAGGCACGGGAAAGACCACACTTTCCCGAAAACTTATTCAGGAATTAAAGAAGAGAGAAGCCTTTATTTTTCATATGATATTAGATCCTTCGTTTGACAATGAACAGCTTTTTCTTACGTCGCTTTCCAGAAATTTCGATATTGATATAGAAACCGGCAGATCTTTTACAATTCTGGATTTGAGAGAATCTCTGGAAAGGTTTCTTTTTCAAAAAGGGGTGGAAGAAGGCAAAACTACTGTTCTTATTATTGATGAGGCCCAAAAATTAACTGAAAATTCTTTGGAGATATTACGGACATTATTAAACTATGAGACCAATGAATATAAACTTCTTCAACTTGTCCTTTTGGGCCAGATGGAGCTCCATTATAAAATAATGAATATGCAGAATTTCTTTGACCGTATCAGTTTTAAATATACGTTGAATCCGTTGAATCTTGAAGAGACCAGGGAGATGGTTGAATTTCGTATAAGACAGGCAGGATACAAGTCAAAGATGTATCTTTTTTTGGACGATGCCGTTCGAGAAATTCATCAGCATAGCCGCGGTTATCCCAGGCAAATAACCATGCTCTGCCATAAGGCATTGACTAAATTGGTGCTATTAAATAAATCAGTTGTAGATAGCGGATTAATCAAAGAGATAACCGCTAAAGAAATAATAACCGATAAAGAGATAAAAACAGGATGGCACAAAAAAGACCCGTTACTCCAGAGAAACAGTTATTAAAATTAATTGAGGATCAAAATACAACAGGAGACTCAAGTGCGAAACTTAAAAAGATTAAACCTCTTCGAATTGGAATGCTCTCTCTGGGTTGGTGGATAAGCAGGTTTTCTTTTTTGAAGGAAAGGCTGAAAAGATGGCTGATTAGAAGAAAAACAGTCCAACCGAATGTTAAAACAATAAATAGGGCGTTAGCTCTTTTGGTTTTTGTCCTTTTAGTATTTTTAATATATTTTGTCAATAATCTATATACCTCGATGATTAATTTGAAGAAATTGCCCCGTTTAGATATTGAATCGGAAGGAGGGCGGCCTCTTAAGGAGTTACCTACAGTACTGTCAAGCCTTAAGGCTCCGGCCTCTTATTATTTAGAAAAGGCTGGAGAGCGCGATATATTTAGAATGGGAATGAAACCAACCGCAAAAACTGATGAGGTTATAAACGAGCCGTCTTCCAGAGTTATACAAGCTGTACAGGATTTGGGATTGGTAGGAATTTCATGGTCAAGCGATCCGGACGCGATGATTGAAGACAAAAAAGCGCTGAAAACTTTTTTTGTAAAAGAAGGCGATATGATAGGTAATATCGCGGTTGAAGCCATCTTCAAAGACAAGTTAATTTTGAATTTTGAGGGAGAAAGAACGGAGTTAAAATAATGTTTCCCAAAAGGACATTACTTGAAAGGATATTAATTGTTTTTCTTTTATCAGCCTTGCCGCTTGAAAGTGCCCTGGGTGAAGATAACATTACTCAGCCGGCCCAGGCTTCGGCAATAGAGCCGCTCTCATCCCCTGCTGTTCCTGAAAGAGGTCTGCAAGAGAGAATTTCTTTAGATCTCCGGAGCATTGAAATAGTTGAGGCGCTAAAGTTTCTGGCTATGAAATCCGGCCTGAATATCATCGTCACTAAGGATGTCGCGGGCAGGGTTACCCTTATGGTTGAAGATGTGCCCATTAAAGATGTATTTGATATTATGTTACGTTCAAATTCCCTTGCCTATGTGAAGGAGGGGGAAATCCATAACGTGATGACAGAGGCAGAATATAAAATACTTTTTGGTAAAAATTTTTACGATATTCGTAAGATTAAAGTATTTCGCCTTAATTACGCTATTCCTGAAAAGGCATTTATACTTATAGACACAATAAAGAGCGAAATCGGCAGGGTAGTGGTTGAGGAAGATTCCGGCACGGTTTTACTTATGGATACTCCGGAAAAAATAGAGGAGATAGAAAAAGCCCTCGCTGTATTAGAAGAACAAAATTTAATCAGGGTGTTTAATCTGAAATACGCGTTGGCAAAAGATGTGGAAGAGCGTTTAAAAACACGATTGAATGTAAAAAATGTAGGCACGATACTCGCGGATGAACGCTCAAATCAGGTAATTGTCCAGACCTTCCCGGATAGAATGGCAGAGGTTGAGGGATTGATAGCTAACTTGGACCAGAGGACAAAGCAAGTTTTAATTGATGCTAAAATCATCAAGATCAAATTATCCGATGAACGCGCCTCCGGCGTTAACTGGGAGGGATTGATCAAAATTGGCAGTGAGTTAGGTTTCTCCTATTTTGGTTCAGCCCCATTTAGCGTATTACAGTCCGGATCAGAGTGGATATCCAGAGAATCGTTTTTACAAAATAATATGTCAGATTCGGTGGGTGCGTATCCTTTCAGCGGCAATACAGCCAACCTTAACACGAGCACAAGAACTGTTCCGGGCGAAAGAATGCATATTGGCGTAATAGATGACAAAAGGGACGTTGATGTTCTCGTTAAATATTTGCAAACCGAAGGCAATACACAAATTCTTTCCAATCCCAAATTAGCGGTCATAAATAACCGTGAAGCGAAAATCCATGTGGGGGAGCGCCAGGCTTATGTTACTACCACTACCACAACCGGCCAATCTACTTCTACCATATCCGAAGAAGTAACATTTATAGACGTAGGAATACAATTATCGGTAACTCCAACTATTAATGACGACGGCTATGTTACCATGAATATAAAACCGGAAATTTCCAGTGTTGTTTCAGAGCTCATAACACCATCAGGCAATATGATCCCGATTATAGATACTTCTATGGCGGAGACAACGGTTATGGTAAAAGACGGGATTACTATTGTTATCGGAGGATTGCGCAAAGATGAAAAGACGGATAATTCCGAAGGGGTTCCTTATTTAAGCAAGATTCCCATACTCGGATTTCTTTTCAGGTCGGGCACAAAGAAGGTTGAGAGAACAGAGCTTCTGGTTTTGATAACACCGCATATTGTCAGCGGTGATGAATTAACTACCGGCGACAAAAGAGACTTTGGACAAATACAGGGGAAGGAATATAAAGATTATGGCAAAAATTAAGCTTTCGGCTTTAAACATAATGGTTGTTGTAATCGCGGGCATGCTGCTTTTTATCCAGGGTGCGGGTTTGATCTATTTCGCGGGTAAGACACAAACGCTTTCTAAACAATTACAGGATATTAAACCGGATTATGAAAAGGTAAAGGGCACTGAACAGGATATACAAAATAAATACGGGGATATACAAGATAAATACGGGGACATACAAAATAAATACAGGGAACTTACCGCAAAGTCCGATACGCTGCTTAAAGAAAACGAGGCATTACAGGAAGACCGTAATAATTTATTGGTCCAGGCAAAAAAGCTGCTTATGGAAAAAGGAAATGCCAAAGAGCTGGAAGAAACTTTAGAAATAGCGCGGGAAGAAAAGAGCATTTTAGAAGAAGAGAAGGCCGTGTGGGGCAAAGAGACACTGTCACTTCAAGAGAAGATAGCCCGTCAGGAGGAGACGATTCAGGGAATATCAGGTGAAAGAGACGAGCTGAAATCTGCCTATGAAAAAGCGGTAAAGATAGATACTGTGAGAGAGCTGAAAAAAGAGCTTTCTTTGATAAGGGGAGAAAAGAAAAAAATAACCAATAATTTAAAACAAGCCGAGAAGAATATAAGTAAACTTACAAAGAGAAAAGAGAAGGACATAAGTAAACTTACAAAGAGCATTAGTAAATTGCGGGACGATAATTTTGAATTGACGAATGAGTTGACAGAATATAGAGAAAATTATGCCGAAGCGGTGAAGAAAAATAAAGGCATGGAAAAAGAGGTCAAAAAATGGCCCAGGAAATTTACAGAGATTGCCCGCCAGAATAAAAAACTTATAAAAGAAGGCGCGGAAAGACATTACAATTTAGGTGTCTTTTATACCAAGAATAGAGAATATAAACGAGCGGCTGTGGAGTTTGAAAAATCAATTGAGATAAACCCCGACAGCGCCGAGACATACTTTAATTTAGGATATATATATGCCGAATATCTGCAAAACCAGCAAAAAGCGATGGAAAATTTCAGGCGTTTTTTGGGCCTGGCAAAAGGCGATGATAAAGATATAAATTGGGTAAAAAGATACCTGCTTATGTGGCAGACATTTGAAGGCCAGGACCCTATTAAATGAGAAGAATATTATACGTAGTTTTTATAATATTCTTTCTTTTTTTAAATTGTCTCTTTGCCGCCGATGAAAATCCAGAACCACCTGCCTTTATCGGCGAATTCTTTGGTGTAAAAGTCCGTGTTGAAAACTACATATTCATAAGAAATACTATTACCGTATTCGGCAATAAATGGGGCCCTCAGCCGCAAACTGCTGATGATCTGGAGCATGTTATATGGGATCAGCTTCTTCTGTCTTTTGAGGCTTTTAGAAGGGGAATCAATGTAATGCGGGAAGAAATAGACGAAGAGATACGCAAAATCCTTGCCGCGGATAAAGTGGAATTCGATTGGAAAAAAGACAGGGATGCCTATGAAAAATGGGTGAAACATAAAACTAATGAACCGGCGGAAATTTTTGAAGGACAACTAAAACATCTTATCCAGATACAAAAACTACGCCAGGCGGTAACGGAAGGCATAGACCCGCCTGTCTCTAAGAGAGAGGCTTATCGGGAGTTTTTAAACGAGCATAATAATTTAGGCGTGGAACTCGTGCGGTTCGAAAATAAGAAAGAGGCTGTAACATTTTACAAAAAAGCCGGAAGCCGCGGAGATTATTGGGAAAAGGAAAAAGAAAAAAGGCCAGAGGATTTTAAATGTCCCGGCAATGTATCGTTGGAATTCTTAATTGATATGTGGGGATTTGACAGGAAAGCGGCATACGGAATGATGAAAGCAAAGGTCGGCGACATTTATCCGCCGGCGCCTATATACAAGGGCTACGCGGTTTTTAAGATTCTGGGCAGGAAGCGCGCGGATAAGTCTCATTTTAAAAAGGAGAATGTCAAAAAATCTTATTACGGCCAGATAAAAGATAAAAAGCGTCTTAAGGCTTTAGCAGTATGGTTTGAGGATTTAAAAAAAGAAGCCGATATTCATAAATATGACGAAGCCATGAATGAATTAACCAAAGGCGAGGCTTCCGAACAAAAAACTACCGAAAAAAATAGTGAATTTCTTTGACTTTGCATAAAAAAAAATATATAAGTTACATATATAAACTGTAGGACAGAATATGATGATGATGTAACAAGGGTAGTATATATATTTCCCATAGAAACATTACGATATTATTATATAAACACATGTATAAATATATAAATACATGGCGGGGATTATGACATTAATCCAAAAGGGGATATCAAAAATGTTTGCATACCGCGAAACTAAGCTTTTGTGGTATTTTTTTATATGCTTATTTTTAATTCTGTTTTCTGTAGAGCAATTGCAAGCCCAGGTTGCTCCTGAGCTGGAAGTAAAGATTAAGGATGCCCTTTCAAATAGATCATGGACAATATATCATCATTCTTATAAACCTGACATCTTAACCTTTACGGAAGATACGGTTTTGTCAGATAATCTTGCGGAGGAGGGCTATTCAAAGTACGGATCGAGTTATAAGGTTAAAATGGGTACCGACGGCGCTTATATCTGGCAGGCAATCATGCTGCATGAAAACCAGAAAGACATGGTTCTTTTAAAGGGTGAATTGAAAAATGGAATGATGACCGGCGTCATAGTGTATCAGACGCGGGATGGAACGTCTAAGATTGGCAATTTCACGACACTTCCCCCGGAATAGAAAAATTTTTAATATTAGGGAATTTACATTTTAAGCGAAAAGGAGGTAAAAATGGGTAAAAAGATAACCATAATGGCGGTTTTGATTTTAGTAATTACATCCTTGATGTTCTCGGCGGCAATCTTGCCCAGCGCGATGGCGCAGCAAACCGAGGCCGAGGTTCAGCGCAAGGCCGAGGTCGCGAAAGCGAGAAAGACTCTTAATGGTAGAGCATGGACGGTTTACACTACACTTCAACAAGAGGGGAAAAGAAAGCCCGAAAAAGGAACAGAGACTTTTATTTTTAGCGAACGAAGGGTAACTACTAAGAACCTTGCCGGTCAAGGGTATGCGCCGGGCGGATCCAATTATTCAACCAGGATCGAAGCCAATGGGATTATTGTATGGGAGACAATGCAGAAACATGAGGGGGGAGAAGGCGAAGCCCTCTTAAGAGGCGACCTGAAAGGCAATGTTATGACAGGTGTGATTGACATTCAACCGGCGACAGGTTCAAGAAAGATATATTATTTTACGAGCCGGAAAGAAAAATCGCAAACAAGTACTTCTTCAACTTCAACGGGATTAGCAGCGCCTGCGGCCGTGACAACTACTAAAACCACTACAACAACTACCACAGAAACCAAGAAGCCGGAAAAGAAAAACCGCGGCTGGTGGTAATTTTTTGATGCTGCAAACGATGGAATACCCAGGATGCTTAAGCCCTGCGAAAGGGAAATGAAGCAGTTAAATGCAGTGTAAGGATGAACATTTCATTTAAGGAAATGAGGAGTCTTTAAGATGGGTAAAAGAATAAGGGTCGTTAGAAATATCAAAACCCTGACGAGGCAAAACAAGATTTATAGCGGGATAAAAATTAGTTTGGCGATAGTTTTGCTTTCAGGCTTGATGGGAACAGTATTCGCGGAAGACAAAGAAAAAAAGGAAAAGATAGTAAAAACGGCCAGCAGCGTAGTGAGTGGCGAAATAAGCGGCATCAGTGAAAATTTTATTTCCGTGGTTTATGAAACGGATAAAGAAAAAGGCATAGAGTATGAGGTACTTGTTCCGATAGATAAAGATGTTAAGATTGAGCATAAGAAGAGTTTAAGTGAACTGAAGATAGGCGATAGGGTTAGCATACGATATGAAGATACGACAGTTGAGGATTCCAAGAAGCGGCAAACACTGAAACGCAAGGCAAAGGTGATTAGATTTGTCAGGTCGGCAGTAAAAAAGCCGGAACCGGTACGTCTGCCTGAGCCGGGAGAAGGATTACCGGATGATTATTGACAAAATAAGGATAAAAATACTAAGTATTTTTGCCTTATTGGGAATCCTGATAAGTTTATTTATTGTTCAGGATGCCCCTCAGGCAGCCTTACAGGTCAAGCAGGTTTTGCGCGGCCAGACCTCGTTTGTTATCGAGGAGGATGCCAAGGTTGCCAGCATAGGCGCTACGGTTGACACAAGTAAGTCTATAATTATTGTAAGCCAAAGCGCGGGAACGGCAGCATCCGATCAAAACTGCGCCCCTGGTGAAGCATACTTTGGCGCTCAATTTGACGATTCTTCCAATATACTGATAATGCGCGGCCTTGCGCATGAAGCAGGTTCCTCTGCAACTGCGGACTGGCAGGTAATTGAATTTGCCGACGGCGTAACAGTAACCGCCGGAAGCACGGCTTTGATCGACTTAATTAAAGTAGTAACCCTGCCGACAAGCCTGACTGAATCCAAATCATTAGTAATTATGGCCGGAAAAACATGTTCTAAGTATTTCAGGTTAGGGAACGCGGCAGGAAGAGGTTATTGCTTCAGCAACGACGAAACCTGGGAAGTTACAGGCGAAATAACTGATTATGGCGACGGAGAAACCCCGGCGAGTGTAACGTTTACAAGAAGTGATAAAAAGTTGGATGACGCGGCAGCTATCAGCGTTGTTGTTTACTATCAGATAGTTCAGTTTGACTCGGATGTAAACGTTCAGCATAGCACAGTAACTATCGCGGCCGCAAGTTCGAGCAATTATTCTACGTTAGGCACAGCGGTTGATGATACAAAATCAGTTTTATTTTTTACACCAACTGCCCCGGCATCAACAAGCGGCGCGGGTGTGGAACAGGATTACAGGGTAAGCGGCGATATAACAGATTCAGGCACAAGGGCTACTTTTACCCGTACCGGAACAAGCGGCGCTGTTGATATAGCTTGGTATGTCCTTACTTTTTCAGACGCGACTACTGTTAAGAAAGGTTCATTAAGCGGAACAACAGCGGCATTGACATCCAGCCCTGCCTGGTCGCCTGCCATTGATATGGCCAGGTCGTTCAGTGTGATTTCCGCCAGCGGCGCAAGCGGCGCGGGAACCACAGGATTAGATGATACAAATTACCGGCATAATATTACCACAACAAATATTACTGCCACTCGCGAAGGCGGTTCCGCCGTCACTTCCACAGTCCCTTATTTTGTCGTAGAGATGCCGATAGCGAAAGTTGCTGATCCTAATGGCGGTGAGGTCTGGCGTGTAGGACAAACAGAGGAAGTTACATGGAAATGCGTTGCCTCTGTTGCCGGTGATACCAATGCGAGTGTAAGACTAACAACCACAAACAGTACAGTTATAGGTGATTATGTTGATATTGAAACAGGCGTGACCATGGGCAACGAAAGTTACAACTGGACAATACCGGCACAAATATCCGGCACGAATTTAATTGGCGCGAACGCTCGAATCGGTATTATAGATAATAATTTATCCACAGCTAACTACGATATTTCCGACGCGGTTTTTGAAATCAAAGGCGACCTTAATTTAACTTATCCCCTTGGAGGCGGCGGCCAGAATTTCACTATAGGCAATGAGGTTCAGGTGGACTGGACCGCTTCCGGCGATTTAAGCACAGATAACCTTACCTTGTGGATATGGAATAACGGCAACTCAAGCTGGGACGCGATTAACACCACAATCGCGGGCACAAATAATACATCAGACAGCTATAATTGGACGATTTCCGATACCGATCCCACCGGCCTGAATGTTAAGGTAAAGCTCTCCTGGAATCAGGACGCGGGTAATGTCACCGATCAATCCGATAATTTCTTTGCAATAACACCGGGTATAGAAATAACCGAACCCACCATTACTACAGAATGGTATACGCAGGATAATGGAACGATTAACTGGACAAAAAGCGGAACGTGGGATTCTGATGAGGTTGAGCTTTATTATAAGAATGTAAGCAGCGGTTCATGGGTTGCTATTGCTACCGACGCTAACGCGAGTAATTTAACTTATGAGTGGGAAAATATTCCTGTTGCCGCGGTTTCCTATCCGAGTAAAACACAAATCCAAATCAAGACTGTTGATGACCCGTTAGTTCAGGTTACCAATGAATCCGGCCTTTTTTATATAAAACCGTATATTCAAATGGATTATCCTGACGCGGGCGGAATAATTTGGAACGTGACGGAGACCCGGCAGATAAACTGGACATTATACGGCACTATGGATAAGGCTGCTATATGGTATAACAACTCATCCGGGTGGAATCTTTTAACCCCCGGCGGCGGAGCGGGAATTAGCGCGAGCAGCGGGCAATGGTCATGGTCGGGTATACCGGCGGCTTATGTCAATGAAAATTGTCAATTAGTTATCGCGATGTATGAAGGAAACGACGTCGCGCCGATTAACCCCCAGGACGCTTGCGATAATAATTTCTCCATAAGAGGTAAGATGAGCATTGCCAGGCCCACTGAAGGCCAAACTTTCCGCGTTGGTGATAATGAATATATTAATTGGTCAGCTACGGGTTTGACAGCTTCCGATCTTATGAGAATTAAATTTCATCAGACTGGGGATCTGAATAACGGTACTGTTCTTACCTCTGGCCAATGGGCTACTAACGAGAGCTGGCTCTGGCCCAGTGTCCCCGATAATGTAAGTGATGTTTGTAAAATAAGAGTGGAACATCAGACTATCAGCACCGTTAAGGCAGATTCGAGTAATTTCTCAATAAAGGGAAAACTTGTGGTAAACACTCCCGGCGACGGGCCGGGAGAGGCGTATAATATCAGCGAGGATATGGAGATAAACTGGACAGCCACCGGCACCGTTGGTGATGTAAGGATTAATTATACAAGCACAGGCGGCGCCCCTTATAATTATGCTATTTTAAACGGTACAGGCGGCTACTATTTTGATGAAACAGACGTCTACAACTGGACAGTGCCCGCCGATGCCCAAATCAGTGAAAACATAAGGTTGTACATATACGCGGCTAGTGACGAAGAGGTCAATTCTACATCAAGTAACACAATGGCTATAAGAGGTAAACTGATGCTGGATGCGCCTGACGGAGCGGAAATATGGAAAGTAGGTGCTCTGAAATATATAAATTGGACGCGTTCAGGCGATAGCATGGGCAATATCAGGCTTGACTATACTACGGATAATAATACCAGTGATAATTTTAGTAATGAGATTTGCGGCAGCATGAGTTCTGCTTCGCCTTCACAATATCAATGGGAAATTCCCAATGTTATGTCCGGAGATCCAACTACCCGCTATGACCAGATGAAGGTAAAGATAGCTCTCTTAGGCGTGGAAAATCTTACATATGATGAGTCTAACGCTACCTTTTACATTGTTCCGAGCCTTTCAGTTACAAGGCCCAACGCGTTAACACCTGTATTCTATGTAGATGATAACGAGAGTGTTGAATGGAGTTCAATCGGAGATTTGGATTACGTAAATATCTGGTATTCAAATGATACCGGTTCGTCATGGCAGTTATGCGAAGGAGGCGAGCACCAGTTAAATGACGGAAACTTTACGTGGCAGGTTCCCAATGTTATCGGCGATCAGGCACGAGTAAAAGTAACGAGTTACTACGATAATACCACAGAGGAAGCGGGTGATGATTACGGTGATTTTGAGATAATGCCGCAAATCGACATGGTCTATCCTGTCGGCGGAGAGGAAGTTATTGTAGATGATACCTGCGGCATACAATGGGACAATTACGGAACGGTGGGAACTGTATATCTGCAGTGGTCTAATGATAGCGGGGCAAATTGGTATAATATCAGCGGAGCGGATAACCTGAGTAACGAAAGCTACGGCTGGATGGTTCCGGACGACATAGATACTGACACCAGGGTTAAGGTAATCAGTGAGATATATTCGTCTGTTACCGCTAATTCCACGGATTTTAAGATAAGAGGCGATGTAAATGTTACTGACCCTCAAAACAATGCTAATGTAAATGCCCATTCTGCCGACACGGATATTAGATGGATAAACGTGGGAAGCCTTACAGGAAACGTAACCATAGAATACTATAACGGAAGTGCCTGGAATACAATAGAAAATAATGTAAGTATTTCCGATAATGACACTTATCTATGGCCGCAGGTTCCTGATATTACCGTTGACGGCAGTGCCCGAATACGAGTTACTTTGGAAGAGGATACTAATGTAACCAATACATCCAATACCTTCAATATTATAGGTAATGTTACAGTTCAGGCCCCTGCCGGCAGCGCGAATTGGAACCCGGGAACCGATGGAAACGTTATTCAGTGGCTGAGTTACGCGGTGAGCCAGGTCCATCTGAAATGGTCTAATGATTCAGGCTCAAGCTGGACTGATATTTCAACATATGAAACTGCCTCTAATCAAACTTATGACTGGAGCATACCCGCGGGTTTAGCGGTCTCTAATGACTTTTTAATAAAAGTGGTGGATGTTTCTAATGTAAACGCGAGCGATACATCCGACTCAATGGCAATAGCAGCCAACTTTGACATAACCGCGCCTGAAGATGGTGATATAGCTTTAGCTAATACAACCTACTACATTACATGGGATAACACATCAAGCGTTGGTGTAAGTTATGTAAATTTAGAATATTCCACAGTTGGTTCGGGCGGGCCATGGACCGTAATAGAAACAGCAGCCGGCAACAATACTACAGGCAATGATGGCAACTACACCTGGAGTGTTCCGGATGATCCTCTTTCCAGCAATTGCTATATAAGTGTAGTGGATTCTAATAATACCAATGGCTCTAACATGAGTAACACGTCATTCTATATAAGAGGTGTGATCAACGTAACCTCTCCTACTAATGGTGTGTCAAAGTCAATAAACGAATATTATGATGTTAACTGGACAATAGATGGCGCCATCTCTACTATAATGATTGAATATTCTCCTGATAATGGCGCGAGCTGGGAAACCTTATGCGCTACTCAATCAGCTGCCAGCGGCGGATACAACTGGTCATTAGTTCCCGCGACCAATGTTACAAATAACCTGGGTAAGATTAGAATAACGGATAATGATGATAGCGGTTGCTATAACACATCAGGCGGCAATTTCTCCATAACAGGAAGCTTTGAACTTTTAACACCTAATTCTACAGGCATACTTGTGAATTATACAGGTACTGAGACATATAATATAACATGGAATGTATATGGCGGAGTACCAACCGCACAGCTTCGTTATTCTACGAATGGCGTAGGCGGCCTTTATGATAATATCATAGAAAATGTAACTGCTGCCAATGAAACGTATGAGTGGATCGTACCCGATGAAATAGGCGCGAATCTTGCCATAATGATAAGGGATTACGACAACTCCGCTGTAAATGACACGTCAGCCAACCCATTCGCGATAAAGGGAAGTGTAATAGTAAATTATCCCAATGCCTCAAGCGGCAACTGGACAGTTGGAGAAGCGCAATACATAAACTGGACGCCGACCGGTAACTATACAGAAGATATAGTAGTAGAGTACCATAATGGCACCGGCTGGAACACCCTTGGCACCCAGGCCCCTGGAGCAAACGGCGCGCTGCAGTCATTCTCGCTTCCTGCCAACGTGCCCGATGACATAACAACCACTGCCAAGGCAAAAGTATCAACCCAGGAGGCTAATTCCTCAATCAATGTAAACAATGAATCCAATACCTTCAGAATAACAGGCAGTCTTGATGTTACCGATCCTAACACAGCAGTAACTCTCTACGTAAATGATACCACCAAATATATAAACTGGAGCACAAACGGTACGGTTACTCCAGTTGACATAACCTACTCGGTGAATAGCGGAGTCAGCTGGTATGATATCGAACGAAACTATACCGTGTCTTCGGCAGGTGAGCAGAATTATAACGGATCAGCGTGGAATCCAATCCCCGACAGAAAGAACGAATCCTCCTGCCTGGTCAAAATAATCCACAACATGACAGGCATGAGTGACATAAACGATACCTCTGATACGTCTTTTACAATGCTTCCTGTTATAAACGTAACCAAACCCGAAGCCGGAGACAGCTTGTACGCGGGTTCAGATAATGCTACTGTCAACTGGACCTACACAGGCACAAAAATCGCTAACGTAGACATACTGCTTTACAACAATACCAGTGAATGGGAATTTATTGAAACAGTATCAGTAGGCTCAGAGGGCAGCGGAAATTACACATGGACGAGTTTCCCTGAATTTAAACGCGCGAACCGCCAAATCAGAATAAGGGATAACGTAACCCAGAATGTATCCGATGATTCCGCGCTGTTTGATGTCGCGGCGAGATTAGTGCTTAGCTATCCTGATTCCGGCGTAGCTTATTGGAAGACGGGAACGACCGGAAACGCCATAAACTGGGATTACAGCGCCTTAGGTTCCGGCAGTGTCCATATCCAATACTCAAATGACTCCGGCTCGAACTGGTATAACGTAACCGACAACCTGCAGGACGCTGCCAACGGTACCTATTCGTGGGGCATACCGGGTACTTTAGCGATCAGTAACGACTTCTCAATAAAGGTATCAGATTTCTCTAACCCGGCTGTAACCAACTCCACATCGCCTGAATTTGACATGGTAGCCAATTTTAACATAACAACCCCTGAAGACGGAGATATTGTATACGCAAACTCAACATACGATGTAACGTGGGATAATTCATCCTCTATTGGTGTGGCGAACGTTATACTTGAATACTCAACAAGCGGGACAGGGGGGGCATGGACTAATCTGATAAACGAATCCGACCCCGATTCTGTTACTGCAAACGACGGAAGTTACACATGGCTGGATATAAACGATAGTGTGTTAGGAAGTAACTGCTATGTGAATGTAAGAGACCCCAACAATATCAACGGCTCTAACATGAGTAATACCTCATTCAGAATAAGGGGTATCATAAACGTAACTAATCCTCAGGACGGACAGTCAAAAGAGATAAACGAATATTACGATGCCGACTGGACAATAGAGGGTGCTGTATCAACGGTTAAGATAGAGTATTCACCGGATAACGGAGGAAGCTGGACTACCTTATCCGGTATCGAAACAGCCGCCAACCTTACCTATAACTGGTCCATAGTTCCTGCTACCGAGGTTACCAATAATCAGGGCAAGGTCAGGGTTACCGATAATGATGATGCCGGCTGCTATAACACATCAGACGGCTTCTTTTCCATAACAGGCAGCTTTGCGGTGCTTACTCCTAATTCGACAGGAATAGTCGTGAATTATACGGGCAGCGAGCAGTATGAAGTTACATGGGATGTATTCGGAGGCGTACCAACAGCGCAGTTGAGATACTCAACAACAGGTGTAAGCGGAGCCTACGATAATATCATAGCCAACGTGACAGCTACTGACGAATCGTATAACTGGACCGTGCCTGATGAGATAGGCGCGAATCTTGCCGTAATGGTAAGAGACTATGATAACCCCGCGGTCAATGACACCTCAAATAATCCGTTCGCGATAAAGGGATCTATCCAGGTGAATTATCCTAACGCGACCAGCGGCAACTGGACAGTTAATGAAGTGCAATACGTCAACTGGACGCCAACAGGTAATTATACTGCCGATGTGGATATTTGGTATTCCAATGATTCAGGCACAAGCTGGAACTATCTTGGCTCTCAAGTGCCTGGGATAAATGGTAATGCCCAGTCATTTGCCTTACCTGCCAATGTTCCTGATGATATAACCACTACAGCGCAAGCCCAGGTATCCACCAACGAATCTAACTCGTCAATAAATGTCAACGGGACATATGGCAGCTTCAGAATAATGGGTACTGCTGATGTTATAGTGCCTGCTTCTGGAGCTGTTCTCTATGTCAACGACACCACTAAATACATAAACTGGACCTCAAACGGCACGGTAAGCCCTGTTGATATATGGTACTCCGTAACTAATGGAGCCAGCTGGGTTAGCCCTCCTATTGAGCAAAACTACATAGCCACTTCAGGTGATAACTCATACAACTGGAATCCTGTTCCTGATAGAAAGAATGAATCCCAAGTTGCGATTAAGCTCATCCATAATATGAGCGGTATGAGTGATGTAAACGACACATCTGATACATTCAGCGTATTGCCTGTTATAAACGTAACCAAACCCCAGGCAGGAGATAACGTATATGCCGGCTCAAACAACACCACCATCAACTGGACATATACCGGCACAAAAATAACAGATGTTGACATCTACTACTATAATAACTCAAGCCTTTGGGAATATGTTGACACTGCCT
>CBDURG010000036.1:0-15965 GCA_965369805.1 uncultured bacterium | reverse complement strand
CATAACTCTGTCTAATGTAATAAGCATATCGTTGCTCAGATGTTTCGAGATCCATTTTTTTAGTAAAATAATATTTCGAATAAGCAAGACTATGTTCTAAACTAACACTGATTTCTTTTACAATCAATCATAAATAATCTGCGTTTATCTGTGTCTAATTGTTTTTTAAAAAATTTTTTATAATATCCACATTAAATAAAATTTACATGTTCAGGAGTATTTTTCAGGTTCCAAAGATACCTGTTTACTTCATCCATCCGGCAATTTACCCTGCACCGGGAAGCATCCAACTCCCCTTCTACCCAGCGGAGTGACTTTAATCGTTTTTCACCCTCCCATATTTGCCGGAAAGATTGTTCGTATATATTTCCATATAAAAATCGCTCATCACCCAGATAAACACTGCATCCCCAGACATTACCGCCGGCATCAATATAAGACCAGAAGGGTAACGCAAGGCAACGGTTATAATTTCGTTTCCCGTCATCCCATTTTTTCATTGTATGCACTCTGAAAATAACATTGAACTTATCTGTATTGAATTTTCCCAGTTCATCACCAAGATATTCATAATCACTGTATTTAACAGAATTATATTTAGTGGTTATGCTTTGAGGATGCTGCGAATACGGTTTTATAACCAGATAATCCATACCAATGTCCCGGGCAAGTTTTGCAAGAGGCACCGCTTCATGACAATTTTCCGGCAATAATAAAAGCTGCATCCCTAAAGTACAGGAATAATTATTTTCTTTCCTAGCTTTTACGGCATAGGACATATTTTCAATCACACGATTAAAATCACCAGCATCACAGCGATGAATTTTCGCGTAAGTATCACATGTCGCTCCATTAATACTCACTTTAATCCATGCGGTACTGCCAAGAATTCTATCCGCGATTTCTCTTTTAAATAAAACACCGTTGGTTGTTACTGCCGCATCAATACCAGACTCTTTCGTATAATTAATTATTTCCGCCATATCGCGATGTAAAAATGGCTCACCTTCTCCGGCGTACATGATACTTTTCAGTCCCCGTTCTCCCAGCTCCAAAAGCCTTTCTTTCAATAAACCGGTATCAAGGCACCTCGGCTCATAATCCATAAAATCCAATCCGCAATATAAACACCGGTGGTTGCAGGCTCCCGCCGGGCTAACCTCCATATATATGGGGTAGATTATTTTACCTTCCGACCAGTCACTTACCCGTGAAGGGTGATAAATGAGCTTATGGCTGTCTATCGCGTATTTATCCATTCTTTATTCCTATAACCATATCAACAAAACAGTGGCAAATGGAAAGGTGCACCACTTCCACATAGCCGTATTCTGAAGCCGGCACGTAAAAATTAATATCGCCCAAACTTCCCAGAGGATTATCTTTGTTAAATCCTGAAAGAGTTATAACTCTAACGTCTTTTTCCTTTGCCGCAAGCACTCCGGATAGAATATTATCGGATTGGCCCGAACTGCTGATGGCAATTAAAACATCACCCCGATCGGCAAACATATCAATCGGTTTTTCAAATACATGTTTATATCCATAATCATTGCTAATACAGGTCAAGAGAGAACTGTCATTAAAAGCAAGGGCACGTACACCAGCGTTTTTCCAAAAATCGGTTGCTATATGACTTGAGATAGAAGCACTCGCGCCATTGCCGATTAAAAAAATCTTTTTGCCAGAAGCTGTTTGATCGATAATCATACGTATTGACATATTCATCGCTTCATCAAACTGATATACTTCACCGTTTGCGCCGGTAATACTAATCTTATTAAACAACCCCTTCAGGGTCTCGAAATAGTCCTTAATAGTTTTTCTCATTTCAACAGCCTCGTAATATATTTAGCCAAATCTACAAATTTAACAGGTTCTCTGTTACATATTATTTGAACTGCCAGTGAACCTACCGCATTCCCGACAAAAGAAACTAAATCCTGAGGTAAACCTGCCGAGAAACACGGCGCTATAAAAGCAAAAAAAGCATCTCCCGCGCCAATCGCGTCAACAACGCGATACGCGAAAGCCGGAGTTTCATGATAACCATGCGATTCAGAATAGCTCAGGGAGCCATGCGGCCCACGGGTAGCAATAATCTGCTGACACCCAAGGTCCTGATATACCTGCCTGGCAAGTGTGCGCAGGTCACTAAATTTATCATGCGTAGCAAAACGAAGCTCCATTTCATCAACACAAACGCAGTTTACACGCGGATATTTAGTCACAAGGTTAAATCCGATATTCGCGCTATTTGTCTGCACGTTTAAAGCGAGATACTTCGCCTTCGCGCAAATAAAGTTGATAATCCGTTTTGTTAACAGGCCGTGCCCAAAATCTGAAACAATAACCAGGTCATAATTCTCAATTGTCTTTTCAAGCTGTTTTATTATCTTTGTTTCAAGCCGTACTGAAATATTCTCATCCTCTATGTAACAAATCTCAAATAACTTTCTGTTTAAATCCTTATTAACAAATCTTCTTTTTATAATGGTTTCAACGTCAGGCCGATAGAAAAAAACAGGGCTAATGTTAGAGCTTAACCGGCTTCCGATAAAATCCTTAAACGGATTCTTCTTTCCCAGAACTGTCAATAAATCAACCTGCTTACAAAGGCTGGCCACGTTGTTAGCCGTCGCCAGAGTGCCGCCGGCAAACATTTCTTCCGATACGTATTTATTGGCTACCAAATGCTCCTTGGAGGATTTACCCATTGGCATACAATAATGATACTGGTCAATAATAGCATCTCCGATTACCAGCACTTTCAGGTTTTTAAGCGAACGCAGTTTCTCTGTTATAAAATCTACAGAATATTTTTTCCCAATTGCCTTCAAATACTTAACAGTTCTTGGAGGATAAACATCAAGATAATCATTGAGCAATTTTGAAGAACTAAATGTAATATCATCGGTGAATACCAGACATCCTCCGGAAGACTTCACAGCATCCTCTTCTTCGAAAATTTTACCGGTTATATCTCCCTCTTTTTTCCTGTACTCGCTGCCCTTTACATAGACATCCGGCTTTAGAACCTTAATGCACCCAACAGCAGTCGGCGAATCAACAATACTCACATAATCAGTAATAGAAAGAGACGCCAGTGCTTCTGCCCGCAGATGCTCATTAAAAACCGGCCTTCCCGGCCCCCTTTTAACATGCTTGTCCTTTGTAATTGTAACAATAAGAATATCACCATGCTTTTTAGCTAACTTGAAATGGCGAATATGGCCAAGGTGCAAAAGATCAAATACACCATGGCAATGAACTATTTTTTTGCCCTTACTCTTAAGTTTCGAGCACACCCTTCCTAACTTTTCTACCTCAACAATTTTCTTATGGATATCTTCCATTTTTAGTTCCTTTACGGATCGTTGATAATGTAGAACATTTAAAACAAAATAATAGCTAAATTGTTCATAATTGTCCACAAAATGAAAGAATAAAATCCATGGGATTGCGGATCGCGATTTGAAGAGGAGCAGTAACCTGCACAAGATCCAAAAAAGACTTGCACATTTTTCATAATCCCATTATAGATATAGCATGACACCTTTTAAAAGAAATGTAAGTTCTTCCTTTTTTAACGCATTAGTTCGCTTCGGCTTGTTGTGCCTCTCATTATGCGTTTCGATTGTCCTAATGGAAACAATACTACGCGTGTTTTACCCACAGCAACTGACATTCCGAAGAGAAAACAAATATACTGTAAGCCAATGCCTTGAAAACTGGAAAGGGATTATTAAAACGAATGAATATAATACCAAACTTGAATTTAACAACAGGGGTTTAAGAGGAGATCTTGTTCCCTATCAGAGACAAATGCCTTCTCTTAGGGTATTCTTTTCGGGTGATTCTTTTGTGGAAGCCGCGCAGGTTGAGTTTAATAACCATTTTAGCAACCTCACAAAGGAAATCATGGCTCAGAAGAACAATAAAAAGACAGAAACTGTTACCTGCGGCGTGGGAGGATGGGACAATGTACAACAGTTAATTTACCTGAAAAACGAGGCCTATAAATACAGGCCTGATTATTTTCTTTTATTTGTATATCCCGGAAATGATATTAATGGAAATTATGGAAGATATTACGAAGAAAACCTGAAAAACTATATTAATAAAAGAAATCTTAATCTTCTCTATAGATCCACGCAGAAAGAAAATCTGTTTCTGCGGTTTAAAGAATATTTGCTCTCTCACTCGCACCTTTTTACTCTTTTAAAAATTTCCATGGAAAAAACAAAAACTAAAAGCTCTTTTAAGAAAATGCAGAGGAAGCTTAAGATGATCAACATCCCTGAAAAGTCTTCAGAAAATGTAACCATGGATACAAAAACAACAATAGAGAACTCGTGGGAATTATTTGAATTTTTAATGAAAGATTTTTCCATGTTCTGCAAGGAGCAGAATATTAATTTCGCGGTGGTAGTCATCCCCCATATCAACCAGATTTATTTTGATCGTTATCCCGAACAATATAAAAAGATAGCGAAAAACTACTGGGGCAGCCCCGATGGATATTCAAAAACAATCGGCATTTTAAAACAGAATAATATTAAGGTAATCGATCTATATCCCGGACTACTAAAAAACAAAGGGAACGATGTATATTTTTATGGAGACAGACACTGGACTCCCGAGGGACATCGTGTTGTCGCGGTCATAATAGCGGAGTATTTACTTTCTGATATGTCAGAGAATGTAAAATAGTATGTAGTATGTAGTGAATCGTATCTCGTATTTGGTATTTCGTAATTTGTGTTAATCCGTATTTATTTGTGGTTCAAAATTTTTTTAATCTTTTCTTCGTGCTCTTCATGTCCTTCGTGGTTAATTTTTCCTTTTTATTTTATCCTTTTCCCTCTTTCTGCAAATACTTAAACCAGTCTTTTGTAGCTTCCTCAATTTCCTTTGGTGTCCACACAGGAGCATTCTTCCAGCAGTCAATATTGTCCAGCAGAATTTTTACCCCTTCCTCAAAGCTTACGTTCGGCTTCCAGTTTAATACCTTTTGTATTTTGGATATGTCAGCAAAAGTACATTCCGGTTCGCCGGGCCGCTTTGGAATATAGGCCACTTCTCCTTTTAAAAGTTTTACAAGGGTATTTACGCTATAAGTATCACCGCTGCCCACATTAAAAATTTCACCGGTCACACCCGACATGGCAGCATTTATAAAAGCCTCAACTACATCAGTCACAAAGGTAAAATCACGCCTTTGGGTACCATCGCCCACAACGGTAAAAGGTTCACCAGCTAACTTTTGAGCTAAAAACACACCAAAAACTGCCCCATATGTGCCCGATGTCCGCGATCTGGGCCCGTAAACATTAAATAAACGCAAGGAAACAACCGGAAGCTTATAGATCTTTCCCCAGTGCAAAACAATCTGCTCACCCAGATGCTTGGTAAGAGCATAGGGATATTCCGGACGAATTTTAGCGTTTTCAGCAGTGGGACAGCAGTCAGGAATACCATAACAGGAAGAAGAAGCCGTATAGAGAAATTTTTTCAGGTTCGGTGACATTTCACGCGCGGCCTCTAAAACACCTATGGTTCCATCAACATTTGACCTGTGATAAGACAAAGGATTGACAATCGATGGAACAATATCAGCCAGTGCCGCCATATGAAAAACATAAGACACACCCTTGAAATATTTCTTTATACCGGCAATATTATTAACATCCTCTTCCACTAATTCAAAATTTTTATTTTCTTTAAAAGAAGCCAGGTTTTCTATCCTGCCGGTGGACAAATTATCTATGGCTACAACATAATAATCGTTTTTTAATAAAGCTTCTACCAAATGACTACCAATAAACCCGGCACCGCCGGTAACTATACACTTAACTAAATTAGTCTTCATCCTTGCCTGTCTCCGTATGTTTTGTATTCCAGGCCAACCGGGGCCGCACAACACCAATCCAGGTGCCAAAAAACTCCTTACGCATCTCACCTGAATCATAAACGTGAAATGACACCGCGTAATCTTCAAGAATCTGGGTGTCGGATATTCCCCTGCCTACAATAGCCGTAACGCTATACAATCCTTCATTTAAAAAATTCCCGGGAATCCGGCAAACAGACTGAAAAAGGCCCTCTGGATAAGAACGTCCGCTCCATGGATCGCTCGTCAGGGAAATCGACTTGTGGTTGGTTGACGCGAGCACAAACGTACCCGTCTGATCCCTCAACCAAATCGCGGGATAAAGCAACGCTCCTTCCTGTAAATTCCAATAGCTGATTTGAATAAGTATTTCTTTTGAAATATCTACATCTGCCGTAGGGCCGTCAATATCCTCCTGCAAAATACAAACCGCGTGTAAACGGACAATATCATTTCCAGGTGCTTTGTCCGGGCCAGGCCAGGATACCTCGCCTCCGCCCGAACGTACCGACGTCAGGTATTGTTGGACAACATCCGCGGATTCCCCATCTGCTATTATCCTTCCTTCCTCAAGAAGAATAGCCCGCTGACAGAGATTAACGACACTCGGCATATTATGGCTTACAAACAAAACCGTCCTTCCTTCCTTTGCCACATCACTCATCTTTCCTAAACATTTTTTCTGAAATTCGACATCCCCCACCGCCAGTACCTCATCTACCAGTAAAATTTCCGGCTCCAAATGAGCAGCGACAGAAAAAGCCAAACGCAAATACATGCCGCTGGAATAAAATTTAACCGGAGTATCAATAAATTTTTCTACCTCTGAAAAAGAAACAATTTCATCAAACTTGCTGATCATTTCCTTTTTTCTCATCCCTAAAATTGCACCGTTCAAAAATATATTTTCCCTGCCGGTAAGCTCGGGATGAAAACCCGTGCCCACTTCAAGAAGAGATCCGACCCTTCCACAAATCCTGCCCCGTCCTTCTGTCGGTTCGGTAATACGGGAAAGAACCTTCAACAATGTACTTTTTCCGGCTCCATTATGACCGATAATACCAACAATTTCACCGTGACCTATCTCAAATGAGACTCCTTTTAACGCCCAGATTACCTCATCCATCTCCGCGGCACCGTATGCTTCTCCGCGCAGTAATTTTGCAAGCCGCCGAAACGGCGACTGTATTGCGCCTGTTAATGTTTCCCTAAGCGTTTTATAAGGAGCCTGCCGTGCGCCTATATTATACCGCTTACCTAAATTATTAACTTTAATAGCAATTTTACTCATAAATTACACCACATCCGCAAAACTTTTTTCCATCCGGCGAAAATAAAAAACACCGCTAACCAACAGAATAATAGATACAAATGCTGAAACAAAAATAATAGGCCCCGGAGCCGTATTGGTACCGAGAAGCGCCCAGCGAAATCCCTCAATAACCCCGACCATCGGATTAATCCCATAAAGGGTGCGCCAGGGTTCTGAAAGAAGACTGCTCGGGTATGCTATGGGTGTAGCAAATAACCAGGCCTGTATCAGAAAGGGGACAGCAAAACGCACATCACGAAACTGCACGTTCATCGCCGTAAGCCACATACCGGCACCTAAACAGGTTGTCAACGCCAGTAGTAACAAAAATGGCAGCCAAATCACATTGGCAGTCGGCATAATACCATAAAACAACATCATCCCCAACAACACAAAAAAAGCCAATATAAAATCAACTGCTCCTGAAATTATTGCTGAAACAGGTAATACCATACGTGGAAAATAAACTTTTCTAACCAGATTAGCGCTTGATACCAGGGTATTTGAGGACTGCATCAAACCGTTAGCAAAAAAAGTCCATGGCACAAGAGCGGCATAACTGAAAATCGGGTAAGGAATACCATCAGACGGAATCTTCGCTAACCGCCCAAAAAATAAACTAAAAATCACCATTGTAAAAAAAGGTTGTATAATAGCCCAGGCCGCGCCCAAGACTGTCTGTTTATAACGTACCTTTATATTACGCCAGGTTAAAAAATAAAGAAGCTCACGGTATCGCCAGACTTCACCCAAATTAATAGACCGCCAACCGTGGGAGGGTTGAATTTCGAGAAACTCTTCTTCATTTTTCGGCTGACTGATACTCATTTTTAAAATGTTGCCCTTTTCTTCCTTTTCAGTTTTCTTACCTCCCTCCAGACTCTAAACAGCTCTTTCAAGGTACGCTGTATATATTTCAGTGAAACAGTGGAGTTTCCTGCCATACGGGGAAAGTGAGGAACACCTACCTCTATCATGTTGTAGCCGTAATAATGCGCTTTTACAAGAATTTCAGTATTCACAAAAAATTTCTTCGATGTAATATTTATTTTTTCAAAAATCTTCTTGTCAAAGATTTTGAACGCGCAATCAATATCTTTTACATTAAGGTCAAAGACAAAGCCGACCAGAGTATTATACCCCCATGATAAAAACCTTCTTAAAAAGGCATCTTTTCTTTTAAGCCTGTATCCTATGATAAGGTCCACAACCCCCGTCTTAATAAGCGGAAACATTATATCCAAACTTGAAATATCAAACTGCCTGTCGCAATCCGTAAAAAACAGGTACTCATACCGCGCGGCATCAAATCCATCTTTCAATGATTTTCCATACCCTTCATTTTTTGGATGGCTAACAACCCTCACCTGCTTATATTTACTTTCCAATCTATTAGCAAGTTTTCCAGTCATATCGGAAGAACCGTCATCCACGACTATAATTTCATAACTTTCTTTTTTCTCTTTAAAATACGCCACTATATCACCAACAGCATGGCCGATATTCTCTTCCTCGTTGTAAGCGGGTAAAACTATAGATATTCCTCTGTTCATATATTTCTCCAATCTAAAAATAGTATTTAGCCCCCTCCGGGGAGGCTACACTACGCTCCACACTATCTATTAAAAAATCTTTTGTTCGGGCTTGTGTTTATTTTTTTACTCCTTCGACATATATTTTATCATAAACGGCAAACCGCAGAGGGCAGGAATGATATACCTCACAGTACACATCAAGCCAACCGCTGCCATTAAATAATCCGGGTAACCGTACCAGCCAAAAAGAACTATTAACGCTTTATCCCTTGTTCCGATACCGGCAAAAGCAATCGGAATCAGGCCTATAAAAATTGCTATCGGAACCAGAGCAAAGGTAAGAACAATTTCAGCATCGTTCGAAAAAGCTTTAAAAAAACAAAATATCTGAAATACCTGTATAAACCAGGAAGCTACCGAAAGAATTGCCGCAAGAACCAGCTTAGCCGGATTCTTTTTCATGTTTTCCAGAAAAGTCTGGGCCTCCAAAAATACTTTATCCAGAGCCGCAAACCTCTTTAAAAACTTAAATCTTTTAAAATCAAAAAAATAAATAAGAGTCGGCAAAAGCAGAAAAACCAGCCCGACAGAAACAATTGTATATTTTATTTGTGGAGTAAAATTACTATTAGGAGGAAGCAACGCTAACCCTGTCAGCATAACCACACTCAACCCCGCGACATCAAATATTTTTTCCGCGATAACACTGCTAAAGCCGGCAGGAAGGCCGATTATCCCTTCCTTTTTAAGGAACACAGCTTTGCTCATGTCCCCTATCTTGGAAGGAAGAACGACATTTAACGCATTCCCCGCTAAATAAAGCTTAAGCGATGTCTTAACAGGTATCCTGACACTGGTTGAAAGCATTATTAAATACCTGTACGATGTAATTAATGAGCTCACAACAAAAATTGACATCCCCAGCCAGAACCAGGTATGGTTCATGCCGGAAAAAATCTTTGAAAAGGCATCGATATCTATATCAGAATATACAATATAAAGAATAAATACGGTTATAAGAATAGTTATGGCAAGGCGGATTTTCTTCCAGGTCATTTTAGTTTCCTAGTAATCTCAACAACTCTTCCCGAGTTAAGCTTGTCAAGGTACGGACCAAGATCAATCCACGGCTTCAGGGCGCCTGTATTAAAACACTCTGACATCGCGATATAAATCGAAACCTTATCGGTTGAAACATACATTCTCTTAACATTTTCATTGCCCAAAAGAGATATCTTGTCTCGAATCTCTAAACCATCTTCCCTAAGATGTAATGTCCGCTTAAGAGATACCGGTGCCTTATCTTTCCCAATTATAAGAATTCTCTGCAGCAATTTTCTTATAAATCTGCTAAAAGCCGGAAGCCACCCCAAAAAAATTAAAATTATCCTTAAAAGAGCCTGCTTCCCGGGAGTGGCAAGCTGTCTTTTATAATAAAACAGTTCTTTTTCAATCTCAATAACGCCTCCCCCAACCTGACTTTGAAAACTGTTTTCGGTATCTATTCTGTTTGTCACACAAATTCTTCCTGAATCAAGTTCGCAAACAATCCCGGTGTCAGTAAAAAGAAGTTCATTGTTCTTAAATAACTTAAAAACTCCTCCCTTGCTGTATGAACACACAAAATAATAATTCCCTTTTTTCGCGACATATAACCAGGATTTAGTAAAATCTTTTTCAATATCAGGCTTTTCCCCTACAGTTATCTCATTATCATTATAATCAAGCCATGCCATCAAGTGGCTGTATGTCATATGACCGAATATTCTGGAATCCTCAAAATTTGTATCTTTCCCCTCTTTAAGACAATTTAAATATCTTTCTTTAATTTTTAGTGATTTTTCACAAACTGAACCGAGCAGTTCAAAACCATGCGGCATAAAAATATAAGTATCTCTGCTTCCGATTTCTCCGCCACAAGTTCCGTCAGGATAAACAAAATAATCTATAAATTCCACGGCTTTTTTCAGGGCTTTTAACAAATCTTCATCTTTAACCTTTTTATAGTACCTCGCGAGAAAATCTATTGTCATAGAAAGATAGCCGGGGTCGCACCCTTCATATTCCTGGAACCAACCTTCCGCGGATTGCCATGAAAGGCATAGATCTATCTTTTCACGGGCAATATGTTTATATTTATGCGCACCGGTAATTTCCCATAATTCATATAACGCGAGAGCAGCAATCGCGTGATGGTTAGAAAGCTTACCTGATTCCATATTTGAAGCGAGCCAGTTCCCTCTCCTCTTCAAAAATCTTTCAATTGAATCATCTTTAATGTCCAGCAGCAAATACGATTCTGTAAAAGCATACAAAGAAAACGAGGCAGCGCCATAAGCTCTTTCATACGGAAAATAATCGTCACATGAACCATCCCTGTGGGAACTTTTTTCGGCAAATCTTATACCTGCCAGAATTATCTCTTTAATCTTTTCGTTCCCCCAAAAAGGGTTATCTCTGAATTCAATCTTATATACAAGTGCCAGAGGCAAAACAAATTCCTGGCTCATTCCGCATGGGAAATCAGCTGTTCTGTAATGCCAGTACTCCCTGTCGAAACAGCCATATGTCGGGCTTGTCACATCAGTATCAACAAGCGTAAGTATCCGCGGAATCTGTTTTAATGCAAGTTTAAGATATAAATCTCTCAAAAATAAAATCCTTTATGTTAAAAATAAGTTATACCGCTTAACTCATGGCCATATATCGTATTTTATAAATGGTGAATAGTATTAAAAAAACTTGCTAATCACAAAATACGATTCACGAACGACGATTCACTATTCACTGCTTCTCTATTCCTTGTGCATCATAACGATAAGATCAGCAAGAAGCCCTATCGCGAAAATAAGAACCGCCGTTGAAAGCAGAATAATATCGGACTCCTGTATTGTATGAGTTATCATAAAATCTACAATTGATTTAATAACACCCGTGCAAAAAACAATCAATGACAAGGGAAGAAAAAACCTCAACGGATTAAAATACATTATTGTCCTTACTACAAGAGAGAAATAATTATAACTATCTAACAGAGGATGGAACGTGGATTTTCCAACCCTTGGATAATAATCTATTGAAGCGTATTTGACTTTATAACCCTTGGATAACATAACCAATGTAATGGTGCTGACCCATGAATGTGTCGTCGGAAGATACTTTTTATATTTCAATACCAGAGATTTTTTAACAACCCTCAACCCTGAGTTGAGGTCAGGTATCTTTGCCTTCACAAGGTAAGACGCGAGCGCTTTTATAAACAACTTGGCAGATGTCCTTAAAATTTTAAGTGTTCCTTTCTCCTTCTTTCTCGCGCCAACAACCATATCATTTTCTCGCATTTCTTTCAGAAGCCCGGGGATGGCATCCGCGGGATAGGTACAGTCACCGTCAATCATTACTACCAGCTCTGTGGCTGATTCTTCAACTCCGGTAGTTCTCGCAGCACCAATCCCGCGATTAACCGGGTGCCGTACAACACGCGCGCCCAGGGATTCTGCTATCTGTCCTGAATCATCTGTTGACCCATCGTCCACAACCAAAATTTCATAATCGTATTGCTGATTTGTCATTGCCTTCCTTACATCTTCTATAACCTTAGGCAAAGCGCGTTTTTCATTATAAACCGGTATCAATATTGTTACCTTTTTCATCTTCTCCTCTTTATTTTTCTCTTTGTCAATTTAAATATCTGGATAGTATACCCTGTTTTATCTCTCAAAAAAACCTCATTATCAAGAAAAGGCCCGCCGGTAAGAACCTGGCTATTCAGTGAATACTTCCTTGTTTTATCTTTATATGGATTAAATTCAGCGATAAGTTCCGAATTAGATTTCAGTTGTTCAAAAAATTCATCGTGTTCATGTTTTAGCACACTCTTTGTTACCACAACATATTCTATCTCCTCATCAAGAAGAAACTTGAAATCAAAAGGTATCTGCGGCCTCGCAAAAAGAAATTCGTTTTCTTCAGATGGTTTATCTTTAAGAAAAAAAACTTTGTATCCCCCATTCTTGTCTACTAACGTCTTGAGAGCCTTAATCCTGATTTTTTTTGACTCTGGCAGATTTTCTTTTTCAACAATCTTAATTTTTTCTTCAAGCTGGCCTGAATCAGGCATCAGTTTCGGGCCAAAAAAGGTATGATCCAGCGCTATTTTTGAACTCCTGGCAATATTAGCATTTATCCAGGCCTTAGCATCCAAACGTGTATCTCCCGCGGCAAAGATATAATTTGAATAAGATGTCTTAGCAAAGGTGGAAATCGAGATTATAAAACAAATAACAGCATACCAGAATTTCCTTGTCCTGACATGCGGGACTACACGGGAAACTTTATGAAGTAAATAAGCGGCAAAATAACACAGTACAGGGATAAGTGGAAGGACATATCTCGCGTGAGGCTGGCTGAAAAAGACTAACACCGTATATTCGGTTATAATGTAAAAAAACAGAACCAGAAAAAATTTCTTCCTCTCAGTCAATGCTACTATAATCCCGAGAAACGAACATATAAGCAGCGGCATTGAAAACCCATTTAAAAGCGAATAGAATAAATGATGGAACCATTCCTGTGGACCCATTTGAGAAGACTGGTCTGAAAAACCGGCAAGAAAAGTTTTTAAATCTATAATTGAAAAAGGATTTAGCAGCACGTAGACACCGCATACTACAAGAAACGAGTACAACAACTTTTTATCATCGGCCGACACAATCCCTTTCCTTTCAGAGCTTACGAAATGTGAAACCGCGAAAGGAACCGCCAAAAGCGCGGAATTATATTTAAAAGCTACCGCTATACCAAGAAACATTCCGGCAAGCATATAATTCTTCAACCGGCAATCCTTTAAAATTTTTATTATATAATACAAAGATGCCAGCATCATGGAAATTCTTGGCATGTCAGCATAAATATAATGACTGTCCCTGACAAAAAGAAAATTTACAGCAAGGAAAAAGGAAGCCCCCAGGCCGACATTGTTACTGCCGGAAGCTTCCTTTGAAAGCTTATAAAGTATCCATACGGAAAAAACTGACGGTATAACACCAAGAAAGAAACGGCCGATAAGGTAAAAGCCCGTTGGGTTGGCAAGAAAAATCATTCTGAATTCTTCTATTGAATGAACAATACCAATTAATTTTCCAAGGAGAAAAGATACCCCATAAATAAAAAACAGGACATAAGAAGTAAGCGGCGGAAGCAAAAACCAGCGCGGATTCAAATCTCCCATCCCGTAGGATAAAGCTTTGTTAACAACTATGGGTTCATCAGCATGAAGTATTTCAGGAAGCCCGTAATCAAGGCCCCAGATTCTAAGAATAACCGCTAAAAATAGTATCAGTAACAAAAACCCTTTTTTGTCCATTTACTAACCTTTCAAAAGTTTCTATGAACCCTTCTAATCTTAAATAAATCAAAAAACATGGAAACGGAATCTTTGACAGGATGGACCTTTGAATCAGCGGAATTATACCATTTTACAGGAACTTCGACCATTTTAAATCCGAGTTTCTTCGCGAGATATAATATTTCCACATCAAAAACAAAATTTTCAAGGCACTGGAGCTCAAATATTTTTCTTGCGGCCGCTCTGGTGAAGAGCTTAAAACCGCATTGAGTATCTTTTATACCATCAACAACAATCAATCTTACAAGGAGATTAAAAATACGTCCCATATTTTCCCTGATAAAATTCTGATGAATTTCAATCCTTGCCCCTTCAACTCTTCTCGAGCCGATAACAACATCAAATCCTTTATTCAAATACTCAATCATATTAGAAATGGTTTCCATGGGGGTTGACATATCCGCGTCGCTGAAGAGGAAAATGTCCCCTGTTCCGTTAAGCATACCCTTTTTTACAGCATAACCTTTTCCCCGATTCGTACCATTTTTAAAAAGTTTTATTCTGGAATTCTTTTCAATAAATTCAGAAACAATAGATATAGTATTGTCCTTACTGCCGTCATCAACAATAACTAATTCATAATCTTTTCCAAGTGTGTCAAGACAGGATTGAGTTTTTACAATGGTGTCTCTTATCCTTTTTTCCTCATTGTACGCGGGAATTATCACAGAAATTTTCATTGTTTCTTACGTCCTTTTTGTAATATCCCGGCTATCCTCCCGGATGCCAATCCATCCATACCATCTAAACAATAATTAACCGCTGACTTCCAGTTTATCATATGGTCCCTGTATGAACCATTTAAGATACCCTCTATGGCGTTTTTAAGCTTTTCGTTCCCTGTCCCGTCGTAAAACACTCCTAAATCTTTGTACCGTTTCATACAGCGATTATACGTTAAAATCACCGGCTTACCGTATGCCAATCCGTCTATGGTAAATGTCGACGCGCAAACAATTAAAAAATCCGCCCCTTTTGCCAAAGCTAAAGAATCATAATTTTTTAGAACTTTAACTTTGTCAGAATTTAGATTTTCAACCAAATCTCTGACAAACGGCTCATTATAATCTCCCGGATGCAATTTTATTATTATTTGAATATCGGGAAAACTGCTTGCTGTTACTATTACCTGTTTTATCTCCTGCCATAGGGTGTTTTCCAAAACATTTCTTCTTTTCTTTAACGGACAGGTAGCTATTAAACCAACAGGCCGGGAGACATTAAAACCCAAATCCCCGCAAATTTTAGCTTTTATGGATTCTGATGACGCATGAATATATTTATCATATTTCGAACAGCCTGTAACGATAATTTTGCTCTCTTCCATCCCCCAATTCATCAAAAGCTCTTTCTGGCTTTTCCCCCAAACAAGCATATAATCCGCTGTTAATGGTACAATACCATTTTTATGGAACGGTTCACTGTGACAATTTACATAAGACATACATTGATATTTCTTCGCGGTTTGAACCAATATATTCGTAAAAACTCCGCTGTCTTCATCAACTAATAACGATTTCATTTTAAATTTTCCAAACAAGGAATTAATTTGAGCGGCCCTCATAAGAACAAGAATCAGGTCTTTTTGCCAGATAACAGTAAGGAACTTTTTAACATAGGGAGTAAAATTCACCCCGGAAACACTTCTGTCAGGCAATGAATTGTTCAATTCCCGAATAAAATCATTTTTTACGTCCGATACAGATTCTCTGTGTTTTCCTGAAACTTTAAAATCGGGAAACAACCTTAAGCTTACACGCTTCCCTATCAAGTAAAAAACAAGCCTCTCAGGAAAATCCTCTCTCAGGAAAATAACAT
>CBDURG010000035.1:0-16032 GCA_965369805.1 uncultured bacterium | reverse complement strand
AGAAGTATATCACGCTTCGGAAATTGTTGAAATGTGTGATTCCCCGGTTGTCGCCGTAAAAAAGAAAAAAGACTCTTCAATAGCTGTTGCCGCCGAACTTGTTCAGAGAGGAGAAGCTTCAGCTCTGGTAACCGCGGGAAATACCGGTGCGGCAGTCGCGGCCACAATTTTTAAATGGAAAATGTTAAACAGGGTTGGCCGCCCCGCTATTGCAACTCTTTTTCCCACGCCTTCGGGCTATACAATACTGCTTGATGTCGGAGCAAATGTTGTATGTAAACCTGTCCATCTTATCCAGTATGCTGTTATGGGAAAAGTGTACGCGGAAAATATAATGGGAATCCGCAATCCCAAGATAGGCCTTTTAAGCGTTGGTGAAGAGTCATCCAAAGGGACAACCGTTACAAAAGAAGTGTATAAATATCTTTATACTGTTCCCGGTGTAAATTTTATTGGAAACGTTGAAGGAAAAGATATCTTCTCCAGTGCTGTTGATATTGTCGTAACCGATGGTTTTGTCGGTAACGTAGTTCTTAAATTGAGTGAAGGGCTCGCATCGGCTGTTATGCAAATGCTTAGAAACGAGATAGAAAAAACTCTCATCAGCAAGATGGGGGCATTGCTTATGAAACCTGCTCTGAGAGGTTTTAAAAAGAAAGCGGACTATGATGAACACGGGGGGGCACCTCTCCTGGGAGTAAACGGTGTCTGTATAATAGGGCACGGAAAATCTTCTTCCAAGGCAATCAAAAATGCTATCAATGTTGCCGAGAGTTTTGTTGTTCACAATGTCAACGATCGGATTGAAGAAGAACTCCGCGGTTTATAATTAATAAGATAGGGAGCGTAAATTGAGAACTTCCAGAGTAGCATCGATTATAGGAACAGGTTCTTATGTTCCCGATAAAATTCTTACAAACAGCGACCTCGCGAATATGGTTGATACCTCGGATGAATGGATAACCTCCCGGACAGGAATAAAAGAAAGGCGTATCGCGGCAGATAATGAGTATACGTCGGATCTGGCAGCGGCAGCCGCGAAAGAAGCATTAGAGTCAGCTAAAATAAGCGCCTCAAATATAGATATGCTGATTGTAGCGACTATAACTCCCGACATGCCTTTTCCATCCACCGCGTGTTTTGTCCAGGAGAAGATTGGCGCGAAGAATGCCGCGTGTTTTGATATTGGCGCAGCGTGTTCGGGATATATATACGCGATTGAAATAGCAAAATCTTTTGTTGAAACAAACCAACATTCAAAGGTTCTTGTAATTGCCGCCGAAAAACTTTCATCGATTACTGACTGGTCTGATCGAAATACCTGTGTTCTTTTTGGAGACGGGGCGGGAGCCTGTATCGTCGGCCTTGTAGAAAATGAACCAAAAATATTATGTACTTATACGGGTGCTAACAGCAAGGCCGCGGAACTTTTGATGATGCCAGGCGGAGGTACTCGTTTTCCCGCTGCAGTTGAAACAATTGAAAAGAAACTTCATTTTTTAAAAATGTCCGGCAAAGAAGTTTTTAAAAATGCGGTTGTGGCAATGTGCAAAGCGGCTCAAACTGTAACGCAAAAATGTGACATTAAAATGGACGAAATAAAATATTTTCTGCCTCATCAGGCGAACATCAGAATAATCGACGCGGTTGCCAGGAAAATAGGACTGACGAAAGAAAAGATACACTTTAATATACACAAATTTGGAAATATGTCCGCGGCATCTATCGCGGTCGGCATGGATGAAGTATTTAAAAAAGGGGATCTTGTCAAAGGAGATAAAATCTTAATGGATGCTTTTGGCGCGGGTTTTACATTTGGTTCTCTTATTATCGAATGGTAGATAAAAAAGAATATATTTCATGAAAAAAATTGCTTTTATATTTCCCGGACAGGGTTCACAGTATGCCGGAATGGGGAAATATTTCTACAATAGTTATTCATCAGCAAGGGAAGTGTTTGATAAGGCTGATGAAGTTTTGGGGTTCAGCTTAAGCGAAATTTGCTTTAACGGAACCGAGGAAAAACTTACATCTACTGATATATGCCAACCGGCAATCCTTGCGTGCTGTATTGCCGCGGCAAAAACAATTGAGAAGGAACTTAGGATTAAACCGATAATGTGCGGAGGGTTAAGCCTCGGGGAATATTCCGCACTGGTTTGCGCGGGAGTACTTAAGTTTGAAGATGCTGTTTCTCTTGTGTATAAGAGGGGTTCTCTTATGCAAGAGGCCTGTGAAAAGAATGAAGGAACGATGGCTTCCTTGTTAGGCGCGGATGAAAAAAAAGCAAGGGAAATTGTTGAGAAAGTTTCGGGAGAGATAGGAGTAGCTAATATAAATTCTCCCGGTCAGGTTGTAATATCCGGAAGCCGCCCGGCTGTTTTAAAAGCTATTGAAATAGCAAAAGAAACGGGGATTAAAAGAGCAATAGAAATTAAAGTGGCGGGAGCATATCATTCACCATTAATGCGTGCGGCGGAAGAAAAACTTATTGGTGAACTTAACAAAGTTGAATTATCTTCTCCTATGATGAAAATAACATGCAATGTGTCGGGTGATTTTTATAATGAAAAATCTGATATCAGAGCGCTTCTGGCAACCCAGGTAACCAGACCGGTACTATGGCAAAGATGTGTTGATGCGATGATAGCGGATGGTGTTGATCTGTTTGTTGAGCCGGGCTGCGGAAAAGTTTTAACCGGCCTTTTAAAAAGAATTGATTCCGGCAAAGAATGCTGTGCCGTGGAAAATAACGAAGGCCTTGAAACATTAAAATCTTTGGTTCAGTAACCGGGGGGTAAATATGCTGCTTAAAGGAAAGACTGCTTTAGTTACAGGTTCCGGTCAGGGTATAGGGAAAGCAATAGCACTTAAACTGGCTTCTGAAGGGGCCGATATAGCATTGTGCGATGTAGTTGAAGAAACCATAAAATCCGCGGCTTCGGAAATCGAAACAATGGGGCGAAAAACGTTCTGCTGTAAGTGTGATGTATCAAATGCGTCAAACGTCGATGAAACTGTTAACAAAATTCTTGACAATGCGGGTAAAATAGATATACTCGTTAACAACGCTGGCCTGACGAGAGACACTTTGTTAGTACGCATGAAAGATGAAGACTGGGACACGGTTATCAGCGTTAATCTTAAGGGCGTTTTTAATTTTATGCGGGCAATAAGCCGCCCTATGATGAAGCAGCGTTCGGGCAGGATAATTAACATCGCCAGCATAATCGGTATTGTGGGAAATGCCGGACAGGCGAATTACGCTGCGTCCAAAGCGGGTGTTATAGCCCTAACTAAAACAGGTGCCCGTGAGTTAGCATCCAGGGGGGTTAATGTAAATGCCATAGCACCTGGATTTATTCAGACAAAAATGACAGATGTTCTTTCAGCTGAAATAAAACAGCAGCTGTTAAAGGCTATTCCGCTTAATACTTTAGGGAAGCCGGAAGATGTAGCAAACGCCGCGTTGTTTTTATCATCTGAACTTTCATCATATATGACCGGCCAGGTTGTTGTAGTTGACGGTGGAATGGTAATGGCATAATGTAATTAGGTAAATAAGTGATATTCATTTTAAAAGGAGGAGATAATGGCATCAGTCGCGGAGAGAGTAAAAAAAATTATTGTTGAACAACTTGGTGTTAACGCCGAGGAAGTAACAGATGATTCGTCTTTTATGGATGATCTCGGGGCTGACTCACTTGATACCGTTGAGCTCGTTATGGCTTTGGAAGAAGAATTCAATGCTGATATACCTGATGAAGAAGCGGAAAAATTAAAAAAAGTGGGCGATGTTGTAAAATATATAGAGGGCCACCAGAAGTAACATTTATAAAATTTATAGGGCATTTCAGTTCGTTCCTTTTACATCACGGACTTGAGATGCCCTGTTATTAAAAGGAATTTATAGATTATGAATCACAAGCGTGTTGTAATTACGGGCCTTGGTGTTATTGCTCCAAACGGTAACAATCTTAAAGAATACTGGGATGCTCTTCTGAAAGGAAGAAGCGGTATTGCCCGACTTACATATTTTGATCCCGCGGAATTCAATTCTCATATAGGGGGGGAAATTAAAAACTTTGACTCTTCGAAATATGTGGAACCGCGGGAATCAAGAAAAATGGAAAAATTTGTTCTTTATGCCGTTGCTGCCGCGAAAATGGCTATGGAAGATGCCGGATTTGATATGAACAAAGCTGATCCTAACAGGGTTGGTGTTTATACGGGGTCAGGCATTGGCGGCATAAAAACAATGCAGGAACAACATACGGTTTTTGTTGAGAAAGGCCCTAAGAGGATGTCTCCTCACCTTATTCCAAAACTGATTACAAACATTGCCGCGGGACATGTATCTATTAGTGTCGGGGCCAGGGGTCCTAACATGTGTGTGGTAACGGCCTGTGCGAGCGCTGCTCATTCACTGGGCGAGGCATGGAAAGTAATCAGAGACGGTGATGCTGATGCCATGCTGGCAGGTGGAAGTGAAGGAGCTCTGACAGTATTAGGCTTCGGCGGATTCTGCGCTATGAGGGCTCTTTCAACCCGGAATGACGAACCGGAAAAAGCAAGCAGGCCTTTTGACAAAGACAGAGATGGTTTTGTAATGTCAGAGGGAGCAGGGATTCTCCTTCTTGAAGAACTGGAACATGCTAAAAGAAGAAACGCTGAAATTTACTGTGAGATGGTAGGATACGGGCTTTCCGGAGATGCGCACCACATCACGGCTCCGACACCGAACGGTGAAGGCGCCGCCCGCGCGATGGAAATGGCAATTGTAAAATCCGGAATTAACAAGGAAGACTATAATTATATAAACGCTCACGGGACATCTACCAAATTAAATGACAAATGTGAAACTGCGGCGATTAAAGCTGTATTTGGTGATCATGCAAAAAAACTTGCCATAAGTTCCACCAAGTCAATGACAGGGCATTTACTTGGAGCGGCCGGTGCAGCCGAATTAATTGCGACCGCAATGACTATTAAACATGGGGTTATTCCTCCTACAATAAATTACGAGATCCCTGACCCCGACTGTGATCTTGATTATGTTCCTAATGAGACGAGGAAAGTTCAAGTAAAGGCAGCTCTCTCAAATTCCCTGGGATTTGGCGGACACAATGCCACTCTGGCAGTCAAGAAATTTGAAGAATAAAGTCAAAAAGAAAGATTTAAAGCAAATGTTTTTTTGTTTTTAATATGTGTTTTTTATATTGGGTATTACTTTCCATGGAGGAAAATTATGAATTACGAATTTACTGAAGAACAATTAATGATACGGGAAATATGCGATAAAATCGGCAAGGAAAAGATTGTCCCTGTAAGAGCTGAGTATGATAAAACAGGGGAGTTTCCCTGGGATATAGTAAAGATATTGTCTGAATCTGATATATTCCGTGTCTATCTGCCTGAAGAATACGGCGGTATGGGCGGTGGATGTTTAGAGATGTGTATAGCTACAGAGACCTTAAGTAAATACTGCGGTGGTATTGCTCTCGCGTTTGCGGCAACCGGCCTGGGAACCTACCCGCTTCTCTTATATGGGACTGCCGAACAGAAAAAAAAATACATTCCGGATATAGCTGCCGGTAAAAAACTCACGGCTTTCGGCCTTACTGAATCCAACGCGGGAAGTGATGTAGGTGGAATTCAGACCACTGCTGTTGAAGACGGAGATTATTATGTGTTAAACGGAACAAAACAATGGATAACAAATGGCGGAGAAGCTGAAATATACTCTATTATAGCTGCTACAAACAAAGAGAAAGGGGCCAGAGGCCTCTCGGCTTTTATTGTTGAAAAAGGAACGAAAGGATTTTCCTTCGGAAAGAAGGAAGATAAAATGGGAATCAGGGCGTCGGTGACAAGTGAACTGATATTTGAGGACTGTAAAGTTCCCAGGGAAAACATGCTTGGGCGCAAAGGCGCGGGCTTTATGGTTTCCATGAAAACGTTTGATAAATCCAGGCCCGGTGTTGGAGCACAGGCTCTTGGCATTGCGCAGGGAGCCTTTGAAGAAGCTGTGAAATTTGCCAGGGAAAGAGTTCAATTCGAAAAACCGATTGCTTCTTTCCAGGGAATCCAGTTTATGCTGGCTGACATGGCTACAAAGATTGAAGCAGCAAGGACACTGGTTTACCAGGCGGCCAGAGATGTTGATTCCGGTGATAAAAATGTATCAAAAATATCAGCTATGGCAAAAATGTTCGCGTCTGATACAGCCATGGAAGTTACCACAGATGCTGTTCAGATCATGGGCGGCAGCGGTTATATGAAAGAATATCCCGTTGAGAAAATGATGAGAGACGCGAAGATAACACAGATTTATGAAGGGACCAATCAGATTCAGAGAGGAATTATCGCGATGAATATTATTAAAGAAGGAGCTTCAATTTAGTGGATGTTGTTGTCTGCATAAAACAGGTCCCCGATACTACCGAAATACGGATAGACCCTGAGACCAATACGCTGGTAAGGGAAGGGGTCGCGAGTATCATTAATCCTTTTGATATGTACGCTATTGAAGAAGGCGTAAGAATAAAGGAAAAGTACGGCGGGAAAGTTACCGTGATAAGCATGGGGCCTCCCCAAGTAGAAGCGGCGCTGAGGGAAGCTATATCACTTGGCGTTGATGAAGCGGTACTTCTGAGTGACAGAGCTTTTGCGGGTTCGGATACGCTAGCCACATCCTTTGCTCTCTCCGAAGGGCTTAAAAAAATCGGTTATGACATAGTTATATGCGGCAAGCAGGCTATTGACGGTGACACCGCTCAGGTAGGCCCGGGTATCGCGACTCATCTGGATATACCACAGATAACATATGTAAAGAAAATTGAAAAAATCGAGGATGGTAAAATTGTGTCCGAAAGAATGGTAGAAGAAGGATATGAGGTTGTTGAGTCAACTTTGCCTGTCCTTTTAACCGTTGTGAAAGAAATAAATGAACCCAGGCTGCCTTCTCTTAAAGGAAAGATAAAGGCGAAGAAGTCGGAAATAAAGATTATAACCGCCGAAGATTTAAAGATTGATACCGGCAAGGTGGGCCTTGATGGTTCTCCGACATGGGTTATGAAAATTTTTACCCCGCCTAAAAAAGAGGGCGGCAAAACTTTTAAAGGTACCGCTGATGAAGTTGTCGAAAAGCTTATGAATGAAATACATAGCGATCTTATCTGACAAGCAAGTTAAAAAAATCGGCAGGAATTAGTTAAATCAGAATCTAAAAGAATCTCCGTGCTATAAACTTTTTTAATTTTACAAAGGTGTATTTAGATGGGAATAGAGATTGAACTGGAGAAATGTGTAGGGTGTAAAATCTGTGTTGGTTCGTGCCCTTTCGGCGCAATAGAAATGCGTGACAAGGTTGCGGTTATCATCGAAGAAAAATGTACCCTTTGCGGGGCATGCGTTGAAGCATGTAAATTTGACGCGATCATTATGAGGGTACATCATGAAGGTGCGCCTAAAGATCTGTCGTCATATAAAGATGTCTGGATCGTTGCCGAACAGAAGAAAGGTAAAGTCCAGGGGGTTTCTTATGAGCTTTTGGGCGCGGGCAGAAAACTCGCGGATGACAGGAACTGCAGGCTCTGTGCTGTTTTGATTGGAAAAGATGTCCATCACGAAGCAAAAAAACTTATTGAGCACGGTGCTGATACAGTTTTTGTGGCAGAACATAAAAACCTTGAAAATTACATTGACGAAGCATACGCAAAAATCCTTACTAAAATAATCCGAGAAAAAAAACCTGAAATCGTTCTTACCGGAGCTACCTCAATAGGAAGAGCGCTTATTCCGAGAGTAGCTGTTGAAGTCAAGACGGGCCTTACTGCCGATTGCACGGAGCTTTCAATTGATGGAGAAACAGGGTTGCTTCTTCAGACCAGGCCCGCGTTTGGCGGAAATATAATGGCTACAATTTTGTGCAAGGACTATCGCCCTCAAATGGCTACAGTCAGACACAAGGTTATGAAGGAACTTGTTCCTGATCAAAAGAGGAAAGGGGATATAGTAAAGATAAAAGTTTCAGAAGGGGATACAAACGCCCGCGCAAAAGTCTTAAAAGTCGTGGAAGAGTTAGAAGCTACGGTGAATCTGGCTGAAGCTGATATAATTGTCTCCGGGGGCAGAGCTCTAAAAGGCCCTGAAAATTTTCATTTGATTGAGAATTTGGCTAAATCCCTTGGAGGGGCTGTTGGGGCCAGCAGAGCTGCTGTGGACGCGGGATGGATTCCTTATTCTCATCAGGTCGGACAAACAGGAAAAACCGTATGCCCCAAAATGTATATTGCCTGCGGAATATCAGGGGCTATCCAGCACAAGGTTGGGATGCAGTCTTCCGACTGCATAATCGCAATCAATAAAGACCCTAACGCGCCGATGTTTGAAATTGCTACATATGCGATTATAGGGGATGTTTTTGAAGTTCTTCCAAAGCTTACCGAAGCTGTAAAGAAAGTTTTAAAAAAATAAATAGTTTAAAGCCGTATCTCGTGAATAGTAGTTAGTTGCGGGTTCCAGGCTCTAGTTTGCGTCCCCTTTTTTCTTCTTCCTTTTCTCTTTACCAGGCACCACCAAATGTAGTATTTTCCCTTGCAATCCTCTCCTACATATTGTACGATTTTGAAAAACCGCCTGATGCGTCATTGTATAGGGATGTTTTGGTGTGCAATTAGATACGGTGGAATTGGAGGAAAAATGTATTTTAAGAGATTGGAACTTATTGGTTTCAAATCATTTGCTGATAAAACGGTTTTGAATTTTGAGCCCGGAACTACTGCTATTGTTGGGCCAAATGGATGTGGTAAAAGCAATATCTCGGATGCCATACAGTGGGTTTTAGGGGAACAGAGTGCGAAAACGCTTCGCGGTTCGAAAATGGAAGATTTGATTTTCGACGGAACTCAAGACAGAAAACCCATCGGCATGACTGAATTGTCTTTGACTCTCGGAGACGCGGATAAATCTCTAAACCTTGATTATAACGAAGTTACAATAACACGCAGACTTTTTCGTTCAGGAGAGAGCGCATACCTTATTAATAAAACCCCGTGCCGTTTGAAAGATATCAGTGAGTTATTTATGGGAACAGGGCTGGGGCTCAGTTCTTATTCCGTAATGGAACAGGGGAAAATGGATTTAATCCTGAAGTCAAAACCTGATGACAGAAGGTATCTTTTTGAAGAAGCCGCTGGGATAACAAAATATAAAACCAGAAAAAAAGAAGCCTTAAGGAAACTTGAATACACGGAGTCTAATTTGCTCAGGTTAAGTGATATTATTTCCGAGGTGAAACGTCAGATAAACTCGGTAAAAAGGCAGGCTTCGAAAGCAAAGAAATATAAAAACATAGATGATGATCTGCGTGAACTTGAAACAAAAATAACTTCTTTCAAGTATAATTCTATGAAAGAAGAACATCAACTCATGAAAAACAAATCGGATAATTTTGATAAACAGGAAAAAACGCTTCATCAGAAAATAGCCGCCTGTGAAAAAGAAATAAATCAAAACCGAATCAACATGGATAAGATTTTATCCAATTTGAGCAAGCTTCAGGAAAAAAGGTTTGAACTCTCGAGGGACATTGAGAGTATAAAGACCCGCTCTTCTTACAATAAAGAAAGGGTGGAAGAACTTACAAAAAACTCAAATATTAAAAAGAAGGAAATCTCCGGACTGAAAAGCAAAGCGGAAGAACTTAAAGATAAAAAGAAAAACATCCTGAAAGAACTTGAAGGGGCTACAAATGAAAGAAAATCTATTGATATGGAAGTAAAAGAATCTTCAGGAGAGTTGAGTAAAGTTAATATCCGGATTAATACATGCATCTCGGATATAAAACAGAAGAAAGACAGGGCCGTTGAGGCGTTGACTATAAACTCTCAGAAAAACAATGAGATTATTGTCCTCGACCAGAGAGAGCGGGATATTGTTCTCCGGGAGAAAAAGTTTAAGGTAGAAGAGGAAGAATACCATTTAAAAATAGAGTCCATTTCAAGCCAGTTGAAAATCAAGACTGCCGAGCTCCATAAACAGCAGCATCAGATCCGGGAGATTAAAAAAGAACTTGAAGACTTGCAGTCTGTCATTTTTACCAAAAAAGAAAGACTTGATGGGATTGCGCGGGGGAAAATTAGCGCGCAGAATCTAAGAGCTGAAAAGCAATCAAAACTTGAAGTTCTTCTTGAATTGAAGAAGAAATACGAAGGATTTCTGGAAGGGGCCAAGGATATTCTTAAGGCATCAAGGGAAAATAGTATACTGAAAGGGATTATCGGCCCGGTTTCGGAAGTCGTAAAAATTGATCCCGGATTTGAGCTTGCGGTTGAGGCATCCCTGGAATCCAACGCGCAGGTTATTATAACAGGTTCCGATACCGAGGGACTGGATGCTCTTCAATACCTTAGGAAAAGCAATTCGGGGCGCGCTTCTTTTATGGCCGTTGATACTCCAAAAGTAATAACACAGTATGATGTGTCACTGCTTCAGTCCGAAGAAGGATTTGCCGGTCATATTCTGGATTTCATTTCATATAAAAGCCGGTTCAAAGATATCATGCTTTTCCTTCTGGGAAATGTTGTTGTTTTTTCTGATTTTGATAAAGCTCTGTCGGCCGCAAAAAAACATAATTACCCCTGCGATATTGTGACAAAACGCGGGGATATGATAACCGAGATGTGTAAAATTTCCGGAGGGGAAAACAAGGAGGTTCTCAAAGGCATCATCACAAGAGAAGTCCAGATTTCCCGGCTTGCGGAGGAAGTAGGAGAATTAAATGTTAAAATCGAGGAATTATCCGCGTCATCCGGAAAGATGGATACTGAAATGGCTGGAATTACCAAAAATTCCGAAACCTTACATGCTACTCTCTACACAAATGAAGTTAATCTGGCAAATCTAAATTCCGAGGTTGCCCGCCTGGAAAGCCAGTCCGCTCAGATTAAATCAGAAAAAGAAAGGCTTTTATCAGAGATAGATATTCTCCTAAAAGAAAAACATTCCATAATGGACAAAAGGACAAAAACCAAAGCTAGCTTTGAGGAAAGCACAAAGGAAAGCAAAGATCTGGAACTGCTTATAAAAACAACTGAAGAGGAACGCGAAGAACTTACGGATGAAAAAAACAGGATTATGGAACGTTTAACAAACTTAAAAATAAGGCAAAGTGAACTTAAATCCAGGGAAGATTCTATTCGGGAAGGTGCCGGGGCAATAAATGCTATGCTCGAAGAGACAGATTCTACCATCGAAAAAACCGAAATGGAAATTAAAGCGTCGCAGGAAAGAATAGCTGTTCTTAACAGTGAAATAAACTCTGCTGGAACTAAAGGAAAAGAACTAAAGGAAAAACTTTCGGAGAATGAAACACATGAAAGTACCCTGTCGTCGAAAAAGAAAAGTTTAAATTTGAATATTCTGGAAGCGGAAAACATTTTAACAGCTAAAAGATCCGAGCTGACGGCAATTCAGGACAATAGTAAGAATGTTGAGATTAAATTTACCGAGCTTAAGCTGAACATTGATAACCTGAGAGAAAGGATATGGGATGAATACAAGGTTGCCCTTGAAGAAAAAGAAAAAGATTCTTTTGATCATGTTAACTGGGACGAAGTGGAAATAAGGATTTCTGAGTTAAAAAGGCAAAGGGATTCTATTGGGTTGGTAAGCCTTGGAGCAATAGAGGAATTTGAAGAACTTGAAGAGAGAATAAAATTTCTCACGGAACAGCAAGCTGATTTGCTCAAATCAAAAGAGTCTCTCCATACAGCTATCAGGACCATAAACACTACCACGAGAAAGGTTTTTATTGAGACCTTTGAAAAAATAAGGAACAATTTTAAAGAGATGTTCGAAATTCTTTTTGGAGGGGGTAAAGCTGACCTTCGTTTTGTCGGAGAAGGAGATGTTCTGGAAGCCGGGGTAGATATCATAGCAACACCTCCCGGAAAAAAACTGAGACTCATAGATCAGCTTTCAGGAGGGGAAAAGGCCTTGACCGCAATTGCTCTTTTATTTGCCCTTTTCAAAGTCCGTCCAAGCCCGTTCTGTGTGCTCGATGAAATCGACGCGCCTCTTGATGAAACAAATATTACAAGGTTTGTCAACCTCCTGAAAGATTTTACCGAAAAAACACAGTTTATCATCATTACCCACAACAAAAGGACAATCGGTATTTCCGATGTTATGTACGGAATAACAATGGAGGAAAAGGGTGTCTCCAAAGTTGTTTCTGTTAAGTTCGCGGGTAAGGAGCCTGAACTGGCCGCGGGGTAAAAGCAGTATATAGTATCAGGTGTGTCCAATTCTATTTTTTTGAATTTCTTAAAAATCTTTTAATTCTAAAAAGAGCTTCCTTTATATTTTCAATGCTTGTAGCATAGCACATTCTGACGAAGCCTTCTGAATTTTCACCAAAAGCGGGCCCGGGAACAACAGCTACTTTTTCGGATTTAAGAAGAGCATTAGAAAATGTTTTTGAATCCATGCCTGTTTTCTTAATCGAAGGAAAAGAATAAAAAGCGCCCTCGGGCAAATGGCATTTTAAACCAAGCTCATTGAGGCCGGACACAATAAAGTTACGCCTCCTTTTATATGCTTTTTTCATTTCATTAATAGCTTCACTGCCTCTCTTGATAGCTTCAACTGAAGCTATCTGTCCCGTGATAGGAGCACACAGTATGGTGTATTGATGTATTTTATTCATCGCCGAGATAATCCATTCCGGACCGCAGGTGTATCCTATTCTCCAGCCGGTCATTGCATAAGCTTTTGAAAACCCATTCATGTAGACAGTTCTTTCTTTCATCCCGGGAAATGTGAACATTGGAATATGTTTATAATCATAAGTGAGTTCTCCGTAAATTTCATCGGATACAACTATTATGTCTGAATTTTTGATCTCGCCGGCAATTTTGCTAAGTTCACCCTTTGAATATGAAGTCCCCGTGGGATTACATGGGTAATTCAGGAGAAACAGCTTTGTTTTCTTTGACAGGGCTTTCCTGATATCTTCCGGCATAACCTTGAAATTATTTTCCAAGGTGGTGTCTATCCTTTTTACTTTTCCCCCTGCCATGCTCACAGTAGGGGCATAAGATACATAGCAGGGCTCATGTATTAAAACCTCATCCCCGTCATTAAGCATGGAGCGCATAACAAGATCCATACCTTCGCTGACTCCAACGGTAATAAGTATTTCCGTATCGGGGTTATATTTGACATCGTATTTTTTTTTGATATCTTCTGATATCGCGTACCTGAGTTCAAACAGGCCTTTGTTGGAAGTATATGATGTATAACCGTTTTCAAAAGAGTATATTGCCGATTCAATTATATTCCACGGCGTTACAAAATCCGGCTCTCCAACACCCAGTGATATAACATTGTCCATTCCTATCACCAGATCAAAGAATTCCCTGATTCCCGAGGGTTTTAAAGATTCTATCTTTTTAGAAATATCCTTTTTCATAAGCTGACATTTAAAGAGAAATTGCTAATCTCTTGTCCTTTTTGCGGGTGTAAAAAATATCCCCGCTTTGCTTGTATTTTTTAAGAATAAAATGAGTCTGTGTTCCCCTAACATGATCTATAGTTGACAGTTTTTCAGCGACAAAATTACCCACGCAATTAATGTTCTTGCCCGTTACTATTAAAAGAAGGTCATACCCTCCTGACAGAAGGTAACAGCTTTTAACTTCGGAAAAACTGTAAATCCTTTCAGCAACCTTGTCAAATCCGGCCCCTCTTTCGGGCGAAATACTGACTTCTATAAGAGCGCTTACTTCGTTTGAGTTTTTATCTTTGATGGCCTCTTCATTTAAAACAGCTCTGTATTTTAAGATGATGCCTTTTTTCTCGTACTCTAAAATTTTCTGCTTAACGGCGCTTTCTTTTTTGCCCGTCATTTTAGCAATTTCTTTTGGAGTCATTCTGGCATCTTTTTCAAGTATTTCTAGTATTTCATCCATCTTATTATCCTCCCCCTGCAAAAGGTTATATTATATGCGCTTTTTAGTATATAAAGTATAGAGATAGACGTGCAAATAGTCAATAGTTTCCGGCACCTCTGCGGGAAAATTCATTTAATTTGTTTTTTTACTCTTTTCCTTCGTGCCCTTCGTGGTTTAATTTTTTTATTTCTTTTAGCATAGCCACTTGTTAGGTTCAGATTCTTGGTAAACTTCTATTGACATATTATTTCCCTGTGGTATTATATCATTCGTCTTCAGGGTGGGGTGTAATTCCCAACCGGCGGTAAAAGCCCGCGAATCCTATTAATATTAGGACTGATTCGGTGAAAATCCGGAGCCGACGGTGAGAGTCCGGATGGGAGAAGATGTTATAATGTATTTTAAGCTCTGAAGAATTCTTCAGAGCTTTTTTTATGAGAGGTTTTATGAAATTCAATACCGTTAAAGAAATTATAGAAGATTTAAAAAAAGGCAAAATAGTTATCCTGGTTGATGATGAAAATCGGGAAAACGAAGGTGACCTTGTTATGGCTTCGGGAAAAGCCACTCCCGGAGACATAAATTTTATGGCGAGCCGCGGCAAGGGCCTTATCTGTGTGCCGATGGAAGGGGAAAAGCTTGATAAACTGAATCTCGAGCCAATGGTAAAAACAAGCATGGACAGTTATAAAACAGCTTTTACCGTTTCTGTCGATGCTAAAGAGGGAACTACCACTGGAATTTCCGCTCATGACAGAGCAAAAACAATAAAACTTCTTTCCAGCCCCGGTTCAGTGTCATCTGATTTTCTGCGGCCCGGGCATATATTTCCGCTGAGAGCAAAAGAAGGCGGGGTGCTTGTAAGGGCGGGGCATACTGAGGCCGCGGTTGATTATATGAAATTAGCAAGCCTTTCCCCTGCGGGTGTAATCTGTGAAATAATGAATGATGACGGTACAATGGCACGTCTCCCGGAACTAAAAATATTCGCGGCCAAACATAATCTTAAAATATCCACAATAAAACAACTAATAAAGTACAGACATCAAAATGAAAATTTAATCGAATGCAAGGTAAAAACAAAATTACCTACTAAATTTGGAACTTTTAAAATATATGGATATGCTTCTAAGATCGACACCCAGCATCACGTAGCTCTGGTTATGGGAAAGATTACAAAGAAAACGCCTGTAATGGTAAGAGTCCATTCAGAGTGTCTTACCGGAGATGTATTCAATTCCTTGAGATGTGACTGCGGTAATCAGCTTGAGCTTGCCATGAAGAAAATATCCGAGAAGAAAAATGGTGTCATACTTTACATGAGGCAGGAGGGACGCGGTATCGGACTGTTAAATAAATTAAAAGCTTATGTGCTTCAGGATAAAGGGTATGATACGGTTGAAGCAAACATACAGCTCGGGTTCCAGGATGACCTCCGTGATTACGGTATCGGAGCTCAGATTCTTGAAGATATAGGTGTCGGCAATATCATTCTGTTGACGAACAATCCCCGAAAGGTAATCGGCCTTGGAGCATACGGAATTAAGATTGTAGGGAGGGAACCGCTTCTCGGGAAGGTTACAAAATATAACAAAAAGTATCTCAAAACCAAGAAGAAGAAAATGGGACACCTCCTCAATCTACAATAAGATTATAGATTGAGAAATTCCAAATAAATATTAAATTTAAATAAACAAAACAAAAACTAAAACTTTTAAAAAAAGGGAGGGTATTATAATGGGTAAAGTTATTAGTGGTAATCTTATTGCAACCGGCAAGAAATTCGCGATAGTTGCAAGCAGGTTTAACGAGTTTATCACGAGCAAGCTTGTTGATGGAGCGCGGGATTGTTTTCTGAGGCACGGGGCCAAAGAAAAAGACCTTGATGTAATATGGGTTCCGGGTTCTTTTGAAATTCCGCCCACGGCTAAAAAATTAGCGAAAATAAAAAAATATAATGCTATAATCTGCCTTGGCGCCGTTATAAGGGGAGAAACTCCTCATTTTGATTATATAAGCAGCGAAGTTTCAAAAGGAGTTGCCGGTGTAGCAATGGATACAGGCTTGCCGGTTA
>CBDURG010000034.1:0-16160 GCA_965369805.1 uncultured bacterium | reverse complement strand
TACGCCTGTGCGAAAATCCAACCTTTAAAATATTTTCAAATAATCTAATATTTTGCACCTTATTCACCGGCTCATCTAAAAACTCTAATTTCATCGCTGTTGATGTAACATCCGGCCTGGGATAAAAGGCGTTTCTATTAATATCAAATTTTTTCTTTGAGTTACAGTAAAATTGCACTCTCACGGAAAGCAATCCGTAATCAGGTGTTCCGGGAACCGCAACAACCCTTTCAGCCACTTCCTTTTGCATTATCAAAGCCGCCTGTGAAATCTTTTCCCGATTTTCCATCAAGGCAAACACTATAGATGAAGTAAGATAATAGGGTAAATTAGAAATTATTTTCACTTTGGTTTTATTTAATAACGGAATACCAGCTTTCAAAAAATCGCCTTCAATCAGTTTAAAATTATCAAAGGATAAAAACTTCTTCTTTAAAAACTTCGAAAAAGTCCTGTCTATTTCGTATGCTATGAGAGAACAACCTGACTGGAGTATAATTGAACTAATGGCTCCTAATCCGGGGCCTATTTCTATAACAGTATCTTTTTCATCAAGATCAAGTGTCGCCACAAACTTTCTGGCAATATTTGAATCGACAAGAAAATTCTGTCCGAACCTCTTTAACGGGGATACTTTTCCCTCCTCAAAAATTTTTTTTACTTCAGATAGATTCATTTAAATACAGTATTTAGTATATAGCTTAAAATAGTAACTTGATACTAATTTACACAAAAAACACGGTTTTTACTTTTCACTGCTAACTTTGCCGCGAGAACAGCTGCGGCTTCCATGCTTGAAGAAGACGCTTTATTCTGCCACGCAATATCAAATGCCGTTCCATGATCGGGAGATGTCCTGATTATCGGGAGGCCCAGTGTAATATTTACCCCTTTATCAAAAGCAAGAAGTTTCACCGGTATAAGGCCCTGGTCATGATACATCGCAAGAACCGCGTCATACGCACCCTTCCGGGCAAAATAGAAAACCGTATCCGGAGGGTAAGGGCCCCCGCAGTTTATCCCTTTCTTAAAAGCCAGTTCAATCGCGGGCTCAATTATTTCTTCTTCCTCTTTTCCAAACCTTCCACCCTCACCGGCATGAGGGTTTAAAGCACTCACCGCTATCCTGGGGTTGCTGACACCTAAAGATTTTAATCCGTCATTAAGAATTAAAATTTTCTCATATACGACTTTTTTATTTATTGATTTTAAAGCTTTTTCAAGCGACATATGTATTGTAACCAGTGCTACCTTAAGTCTTCCCCCTATCAGCATCATCGCAAAATGTTTTGCTCCCGTTTTTTCAGCCAGGTATTCAGTATGCCCCGGAAAATTATAGCCCGACATCTTTATTGCTTCTTTATTAATAGGAGCGGTAACTATTGCTGAAACTTTTCCGCTGAGCGTGTCTTCTACCGCGGAACTTACGCATTCCATCGCGACACGCCCGGAATCAGAGGAAAGAGAGCCTATAACAAGCTGTTCTGACATGGAAGCAACCTGAAATACTTTTATACTCCCATTATCTTCCTTAAGAGAAGTAATATTTTTAATAACTTTTATTCTTCTTCCACAAAGGTTCGCCGCTTTTTTCAGAACTTTAGAATCCCCGTATATTACCGGAGTACAAACAGAAAAAACCTTCTTCGCGCAAGCTGATTTTATACATACTTCAGGGCCGATTCCGGAGGGATCTCCCATTGTAAAGACAATTATTGGTTTGCGCGGCATAATTCAGCTCACAGCTGTAGGATCCAGGGTCAAGGAAATATAAGTTTTACTTTTCTCCCTACAACATAGAACCTACATTCCTACACCCTACATTTACATATTACTTATATGAAATATATGCCTTTTCTTTAAGATTCTCGACAAATTCAATTTTTTTTATCTTAACCGCGTCGAAAATCATCTTGTTTTCAATAGCGCTATATACTTCCTTTAAAGGCATAACCCCCTCAATTATCTTGTCCGTAAGAACAACAACATATATTTCATCACCAATCGCGAAAGAGCTGCTGTATTGTCCGATTTCAAGAGCAAACGCGCTTTCTTCAATTTCACTTAAAAGGTGGCCTTTTGAATAAAAGCCCATGTTCTCTTTTACGTGTAAATATTCATCTTCCTTAAAATATTCTCCGATTTCAGAACTTGTTTTTTTATCTTCCAGAAGTTTTATAATTTCTTCCGCCTTTTCCATAGCCGGTTTTTCTCCAGGCACATCTTTTAAAGTAATCAAATCAAATTTTACCTGTTCGACTCTATGAAACTCGGCAAGATGGTGATTATAATACTCCTTCACCTCATCAGGCGTTACCACCACTCTGGAAGTAATGAAATAACCGATAAGCCTTTTTATCATTACTTGCTCTTTTATATTCTGCCTGTATTTTTCAACCGTCATATTATCATTCTCAAGAGCACTCAGAAAATCCCGCTCGGATGAAAAGCGGGCCTTTATCTCATTTATCCTCATATCAATTTCAGATTCATCAACTTCTATCTTGTACTTTTGAGCTTCCTGGTAAAATAACTCGTTTTCTATAAGGACATCCAAAGCTTCACGCCGCGCCTCCAGCATTTTTTCTTTAAGTTCTTCGCCGGAATATGTTCTCGCGTACTGCGCGTATATAGGATTCAGTAATTTATTAATATCACTGGAAATGATTACTTCATCATTTACAACAGCGGAAATCCTGTCATAAATGAAGCAATAAGCAGTGTTGCCGCAAAAAACCAGCATAAGGCTGAAAACCAGAACAGTGGATAAAAAAGCAATCTTTTCTTTCTTCATTTTATTCTTCTTCCGAAAAACCCTTCATTTTCTTTATAATATCATCCTTTATCTCAATATCAGCTCCGGATTTGATTTTAGCAAGCCATTCCTTCAAAACTTCCCCTTTCTTCCTCTGTAAAAGCGTGTCTTTAATTTTGTCTTTATAATCTTCAAAATCAATTTTTTCCTGTTCTTTTTTATCGGTAACTTTAATAATATGATATCCAAATCTTGTCTCCACTACTTCTGAGAAATCTCCAACACTTAACCCAAAAGCAACATCTTCAAATTCAGGAACCATGCGTCCCCTGGCAAAAAAGTTAAGGTCCCCCCCGTTCTCCGAGGAAGGGCAAGTTGACACTTCTTTGGCAACGGCACTAAAATCTTCACCCGATTTAACTCTGGATAAAGCTTTTTGAGCTTTCTTTTCAGCCTCTTTCTTCCGCTCTTCGGTTACATCCTCGTCAAATTGAATAAGAATATGAGAAACCCTTACCTGTTCGGGGCTGCTAAATTCTTCTTCATGATCATCATAGTATTTTTTCACCTCTTTATCGGTAATTTTCACATCGGCAAGAGTTTTTTCCTCAACAAACGTCTGAGCAATCACAGCTTTTTTAATTTCTTCAAGTTTCTTTAGCATCTCCGGTGTTTTATCAAAGCCTTTTTCAACCGCCATAGCATAAATAAGTTTGCTCACAATCATGGATTCTAACATCTGACTCTGGGTATCAGCATCATTTCTCGCGGAAGGAATAACGGCTAACTCCATTTTTTCTCTAAAATCTCCAACGGTTATTTTTTCTCCGTTTACCGTCGCGATTATTTCCTCTTCACCCGCGACAATTTTATCGCCATCTGTTTCCGCGCCAGAAAAAGTAATTCCTGCCGCGACAAACAGACCAAACGCAACAATAAATACAACCAGTTTCATCAATGCCTCCTTTATTTCTTATCCCTAAGCCCTTATATCTTCTTTTCGCTTTTTCGCGCTATATTCCTTTTTAACAAACAGGGCACGATATACAGGGGAGAAGTTTATCATTCCCCTATAGTGCCTGCAACAATTTTTTTACCGTCAATATAGATTTCTCAGGAAAACGCGGATCAAGGCCTATTTCCGTAAAAGGGTAAGAATATCTTCTCTCCCCTTTTCTTACAAGAAGTTTCTTTTCCTTTGCTTCTATAACACTTACCTTTTGCCTCGCTGCTATAAACTTAAGCTCCTCTAACATTAAAAGGATTTGGACAGAACGCGGGATTTTCCCGAACCTGTCTTCCAGATATTCCGCAATTGTGTTTATTTCCTTTTCATCAACCGCTGATGAAATCTTCATATACATTTTTAAACGCTCAGTCTCATCCTCTATATAACTTTCGGGAATTTTAAGATAAATCCCCAGATCAATATACACATCGGGGACCTCAACAACTTTTTCTCCTTTAAGCCTGGAAACCGACTGTTTCAAGAGTTTACAATAAAGGTCAAACCCGATTGCCGCCACATGCCCGTGCTGTTTTTTTCCAAGAATATTCCCGGCACCCCTGATCTCCAGGTCTTTAAGAGCAATCTTGAAACCGGAACCAAGGGAAGAAAACTTTTTCATAGCTGATAGGCGCTTTTTCACTTCCACCGGCATCTCTTTCTCCCCGGAAGCAAGCAAATAAGCATAGGCCCTCCTTTTAAATCTTCCCACCCTTCCCCTAAGCTGGTAAAGATCAGCCAGCCCAAAGCGGTCCGCGCGCTCTATAATAATCGTATTAGCATTGGGAATATCAATCCCCGACTCAATAATGGTTGTTGAAACAAGGACATCTATCGAGCCCGCGACAAAATCTCTCATTCTCGATTCAAGAGCGTGCTCTTCCATCTGTCCATGGGCATAAGCAAATTTAGCCTGAGGAACAAGCCGCGCCAATCTCTCACATACACCGGAAATAGATTGAACCCTGTTATGAATGTAAAATACCTGTCCGCCCCTGCTAAATTCCCTTAATATCGCTTCTCTCATAACTTCATTGCCATATTCACAAATTATTGTTTCAATCGGCAGCCTGTCCTCAGGAGGGGTAATAACCGTGCTCATATCCCTTGCCCCGGCTAAAGACATATAAAGAGTCCTGGGAATAGGCGTCGCGCTCATCGCGAGAACATCAACTGTCAGTCTAAGCTTCTTGAGATTTTCTTTATGAGCAACGCCAAACCTCTGCTCCTCATCTATGATAAGAAGCCCCAGATCCTTAAATTTTATATCATGCTGAAGCAGCCTGTGAGTACCGATAATTATATCAACCGCGCCATTTGCGAGACGTCTTATTATATCCCTTTGTTCAGACAGAGTTTTAAACCGCGAAAGCATTTCTACGCAAACAGGGTAATCAACCATTCTTTCCGAAAACGTATCAAGGTGCTGTTTCGCGAGAATAGTGGTCGGCACTAAAACAGCAACCTGTTTTCCGTCCATTACCGCTTTAAACGCGGCTCTTATCGCGAGTTCAGTTTTTCCATAACCAACATCCCCGCATATTAACCTGTCCATGGGAACAAGAGATTCCATATCCTCCTTTATTTCTCTTATTGACTTTTCCTGGTCAGGTGTCTCCTCGTAAATAAAAGACGCTTCAAATTCTTTCTGCCATCGCGTATCTTTTGAAAACTTAAAACCGCTTTTCGCGGCCCTCACGCCTTGAATCTGTAACAGTTCCGAGGAATAATCCATTATCGATCTCTGGGCTTCAGCTTTTGTCATAAGCCACTTTCTGCTGCCAAGCTTATCCAGCATAGGCCCTCTGTCTCTAAAACCTATGTAACGCTGTATAAAATTAACCTTGCTCATTGGGACATATAACTTTGAATTATTGGCATATTCGATTACAGCCATTTCAACAGGCATATTGTTCTTTTTGATTTCCGAAAGGCCAAGAAATTTCCCTACACCGTGGTTAATATGGACAACGTAATCACCAGGATGCAAATCAGCAATCTCAACAGGTGATATTGAACCAAAATATTTTCTGCGCGGACGCCGCCGCTTATACCTTCCGAATATCTCCTGATCGGTAAGAACAAAAAGATTCGCCTGTTCGACAAAAAAACCGCCTCTCAAGCGCGCCCTGCCAAAATTAATAAGTTCCAGATTAACCTTCTCTTCTTTTAATATCTCTCTGAGCCTGTCAATCTCACCTGTATTATTCCCGAATATATATATTGTCTTCCCATGTTCTATCCAATTTTTCAAATCCTTAACCATACTGGAAAAGTTACTTCCTGAAATACCCCGAGAACCAACTTCTTCCGGGGAATAATACTTTATCTCACGCGTATCGAGTGAAAGCTGTGGAAACTTTTCAGCGGCGGAATCGGGTTTGAGCGCGTAAGAAGAAACAAACAACCGCTGTCTCTCAATCGAAAGAATATCATCTACATCCATAAACTCAGATGAATCTTTGTGAGACAGACATTCAAGATTCTTCGCCGCTTTGTTTCTCAGTTCAGGGGCTTCTTCAAAAATTAAAATTGCCTCTCCGGGAATATAAGAAAAGACAGATCCCAGATTTTTATAATCCACTATCCCGGATTCATCAACAGGAGCTACAGATATACTGTCAATTTCCTTAAACGATCTCTGGGAAGAAGCATCAAAAAGCTTTATAGTTTCAACACAATCATCCATAAGATCTATCCTGACAGGATACTCACAATTGGAAGGAAATATGTCAATTATACTGCCCCTGACACCAAACGCCCCTTTAAAAGACACCTCCCGGGTTCTTCCATAACCAATTTTGACAAGATTTTCCACTGTAGATTGAAAATCAATAACCTTCTTCTTTTTGAACGAAAGAAATCTTCCAAAAAGATCTGCCGGGGGCGCTACTTTGTGCTGAACAGCATCAATGGTTGTCACCATTACGAATGGAGAATTAGAATGTTTTACTTTTAAAAGCGCTTTCATTCTCTCCCCGACAAGGTCAACGTGGGGGGAAACATGTTCACCAGGTAAAATTTCCCAACCTGGGAAAAATAAAATATCTGAACCGGGAAGGTATGATTCAAGCTCGGCAAGCAAAGTTTCACATTCAGAGTTGGAACGAAGACAAATCACAATGCTTTTTGCAAACAACTTTAAAAGCCATGAATAAACAGACCCCTTTGCCTCCTGAACGATCTCACTAACCCCGGCCGAGTTCCCTTTCTTAAGAACTTCAAGCAGGTTTCTGAAAGATTCAGAATGATTTAAATAGTGAAGAATGTTTCCAGGATTACAAAGCTTTAACGTATCTTTCGATGCGGTCAAGACCTTCTTTTATAACTTCCATTGAAACGGCATATGAAAGCCTCACATGAGTATCCCAGCCAAAAGCCGAGCCGGGGACAACAGCTACATGTTCGTTTTTGAGTAAATTCGACGCAAAATCAGTTGATTTCATTCCAAATCTTGAAATGTTTGGAAAAACATAAAAAGCCCCGCCGGGTTTAATGCATGAAATTCCCGATATTGAATTTAATTTATCTACCATGTAATCTCTTCGCTTTTTAAATTCTTCTACCATTTCTTTAACACATCCATAGCCGCCGTTAAGCGCGGCAAGCGCGGCCTTCTGCGCTATCGATGTGGGATTTGAAGTACTGTGGCTTTGATAACTTGCTACGGCAGACGCGATAGGCTTAGGCGCCGCCATATAACCTATCCTCCATCCTGTCATCGAAAAACTTTTTGAAACACCGTTTATAACTATGGTTAAATCTTTCAGGCCGGGACAAACAGTCAAAATGCTCTTTGCTTCCATATTCCCATAGACTATTCTGTTGTATATTTCATCCGAAACAACAAAGATATTGTTCTCAATCGCAAATTCGGCTATTTCTTTCAAAATCTTTTCACCCATAATACAGCCGGTGGGATTACAGGGAGAATTAATTATTATAGCTTTTGTCCTTGGGGTTATTGTCTTCACGAGATTTCTCATTGTTAACTGGAAATAATCTTCTTCGTCTCCCCTTACAAACACAGGTGTCCCGCCTGCCATCTTCACCATCTCAGGATAACTAACCCAGTAGGGAGAAGGAATTATAACTTCATCACCCTCATTAAGGATACACTGAAAAAGGTTACAAAGTGAATGTTTCGCGCCGCAGGATATTACTATCTGTGAAACATCGCAGCCGATACCGGTTTCTTTTTCAAATTCGTTTCCCACCGCTTTTCTTAACTCTACTGCCCCGGCCGCAGGCGTATATTTGGTAAAACCTTCATCAATAGCTTTCTTGGCTGCCTTCTTGATATGCTCGGGGGTATCAAAATCAGGTTCACCGGCACCAAACCCAAGCACATTAATCCCTTCGTCTCTCATTTCTTTTGCTTTGCTGGTAATAGCAAGAGTAATTGAAGGAGTAATATTTTGCGCTCTTAGGCTTAACGCTGTCTTTTGATTATTTTTAGCCATTTGGAAATGTCATCCTGTTCAATTTTTACTATTTTCAGTTCCCGTTTCGCGTTCGCGGGAGAATCCGAGGCATGAGCTGTGTTTTCCATAATATTTTGCCCAAATTCTTTCCTGACAGTAGCCCAATCAGCTCTTCTGGGATTGGTTGCTCCCAGTTGATTCCTAATTTTGGATATGGCATTCGGCCCCTGGTAAACAAGAGCAAGACATTTAACCTTGCCGGGCTTTTCTTTGTTTTTTCTCGCTTCAGAATTAGTTCTGTCAATCCCTGTCATAAATTTGACTATATTATTAAACTCCTTTTGGGCATTTAATTCACTAATGGTGCTGGTTATTTTTCTAAGAGAAGTATCCGGCACGGGAAAACCAAACAGGCCTTTAATAGCTTCCTTTATTCTTTCTTTAATCTGACCCTGAAGTTTTTCAGCAAGGACCTTCCTGACAGGCCCATAAAAATCTTCCGCTTCTTTAAGACTTAAATTCAAAACCTTTGCGCCTATAATATAAAGCCCTGTTTTCGAGAAGAGATCTATGATGTTACCGGCTCTTCCGCTCGGCCCTCTGAAATTATCAGGTTTTATCAAAACCAGGGTTTCTTGAATATTTTTCTTCGCTTTATATTCTAATGCCCTGTTAAGCAATCCTCCGTCTCTGTTGGAATACCTGGCCCACACCTCAAGCCTTTTGATCGCACTTTTCCCGCATGGAGGCGCAATAACCGCGGGCTCAAAATACCTGACATCCCCATGGCGATCTTCTATATAGTCACCATAAGTATCCCTTATCGTTTCTCCGCTTATCGACTTATGCGCTACCGGGCCAACAACTTTGCGGAGCTTTCTAACAGCGTTTTCACCTTTAAACAACAGCAATAAAACCCTATTATGCCGCTTAGAATGAATAGGAGGCTTAATATAAAAATGCTTTATATAATCAATAATTTCTTTTTTTATTTTTTCGTTTTTCTGTTTTTTATCAGCGGCTATAATATGGCAAAATTCATCAACAAGCTCCTTGCCGGGAGCAAACATTCTGGCGGCAACAAGCTCCAGGTTGGTTCTCGCGAAAAGCCTGGCAATCACACCACCAGTTCTTGATTTCATCAACGTATAAGGATTAATAAGGACATAAGCCAGCTCCTGGACCATTTCCACCTCCGCGAAAGTTCAGATTATTTCCAATTCGATAAATCCGGAAATGGAAATAACCAGCATTACCTGTTCACAATACAAAAAACCACACGCACCACACCTCCATGCCCCCGCTCATTTTTCAGGGCAAGCGGCAAGGAGGTAATGTGGTACAGAATTTATAATCTATACAATCTTATTTCTTATTGCCAAGTATTTTAAACATGCCGGTTCCACAATCAGGGCATTTACCCTTGAGCGCCTGGCGGCCATTGGCCATTGTTATTTCATTCGCGTCAACCATTTCTTTCTTTGCCTTACATTTTACACAATATCCTTCAGCCATAATACATTCCCCCTTTTTTATGATAAATTGAAGCAGCAAACAAAGAGTAGAAAAAATAATCTACCCACCACTCCGCCTATTCAACAAAGAAACTATCACTCTAAAAGTAACTGTGTCAACAAAAATCGGTAACAAAAGAACACAGCTTTTTTGTCAAATTCCTTCAACAAACCAACATTTTTGCCCCTGTAAGTAATGCTTGACTACAAACCGGCAACATGTTATTTGTTTAGTTAATGAGAAGGGTTTCTACATATTTGATTATCTGCTTTCTCTGCTTTGCGGTGTTACCTGCCTTTTCAGATATAGTACACCTTAAAAACGGCGGCCGGCAGATAGGCATCGTTGTCGATAAATACGCCGATCGTGTAGTCCTTTCACTTCCTGAGGGCGAAGTCGAGATACTGTCAAGCCAGATAAAGAATATAATTTACGACGACCCGGAAAACAACTATATGCTGCTCGCGTCAAAGTACGAAGAGAGAAAGGATTACCAGAAAGCTATCCGCTACTATAACCTGGCCCTGGAAACCAAGCCTGGCCTGTGTGAAGCAAAAGACGCGATAAGCAGAATAAATGATTTCCTGGACAAAAAGAAAGCTCGTAAAGAAGCGCTCCTGGAAAAACTAAGGACAAAAAAAGCAAAACTTCAAAAGATAAAGGAATCGCGTGAAGCAATTCTTAAATCCAATATAGGCTTCTTATTTGAGAAAGAAGGGGATAATTTTAAGATATCAGAAGTGGCCCCCAATTCCCCCGCGGACAATGCAGGAATAAAAGAAAATGATTATCTGGTTTTGATATGGGATAAAGCGCTAAAATTCAGTCATTATGACGAAGTTACTAAAATGCTTATCGGGCCTGAGGGGTCCAAAGTCGATATCACAATACAGCGAAACATAAAACCTGAAAGAAAAGAAATTAAATGGGGCAGCAGAACATTTAGCGGAATTGGAGCTTCACTAAGCATGGAAGAGGCCGGGCTTACGGTAATCAGTGTAATGTCAAAAAAACCCGCGGACCTTGCCGGCCTGAAAGCCTTAGATCTGGTTATAGCTATAAACAAACAACCAACAAGGTACATGCCTATGGAAAAAGCAATCAGGGAAATGTCCAGCTCCGCAACAAAAACTATGGATTTACTTATCAACAGGCGTGTTCAATTAATAAGGGAAACCGATTTAACCCCTGAACTTGAACAAGAAGAAACAGCATATCCGAAAAATGAATAAAGACAACCAATCAAATTTTCAAAAATCAAAAATGGAAGGAGTACTCTTATGGTAAAATCCATAAAAATGAGGACTAATTACATAATCAAAGGTAAACTCCAGCTAAAATATATTACCGCAACCCTTGTTATAATGATCTTAGCATCTACTATAACCGGAGTTACCATTTACCGGACAGGCTGGCCTCTGATGGAAGAGAGACTCGAAAAGGTATATCCCCAGTATAAGCTTACTCCAATAATGAAAACCATAAGGGGAAAGCTTATCTCAAACCTTATTCTTATAACCCCCCTGCTAATAATTCTGAGCATTTTCTTATCCCACAAAATAGCAGGGCCTATTTACAGGTTGGAAACCGATATTGGAGAACTCTCGAGAGGGAACTTGAGAAAAAGAGTCCGCTTAAGAAAAGGTGACGAACTTAAAACAGTTGCCGATCAAATAAACAACCTGGCCTCTACAATAGACAGAACCATAGGTGAAAGCAAATTCACCGCAAAGGAAATTTCTATTGGCCTGTTAGGACTTAAAGAAAACATCTCTCCGGATGATAAATTAAAGACACCCATTGACAAGATTCAGCAGAATATTTCTGAGCTGAATGAGATACTTTCGAAGTTTAAGACTACGTCCTGAGGAACGTGGGACGATCGCTCGTTTCACTCGCTCGGACGAGAGACAATTGCTCACTCCGTTCGCCGGGACGTGGAAGTTACAGCTTACTTACTGAATTTGGGGTCAATCGCATCTCTTAAACCCTCTCCTACAAGATTAAAAGATGTAATCGTTATAAAGATTGCCAGGCCTGGAAAAATCACAAGCCACCAGGAAAGATATTTTTTCGCCTGTAATAAGATCTCTCCCCAGGATGGAGTCGGAGGCTGAACGCCGAATCCAAGATAACTCAAAGCTGATTCTATAAGTATCGCTCCGGCTATCCCGAATGTCGCGGAAACAAGAACAGGGCTAATAGCATTGGGAAGAATATGTCTGGAAACAATACGCCATGAAGAGACACCTAAAGCCTGCGCGGAAGATACGTAATCGATATTTTTAATCTTGAATATTTCTCCTCTTATGAGCCTTGCTACTCCTGTCCATCCGGTTAAACCTATCACTACCATAATGTTATAAATACTTGAAGGAAGATAAGCAATAATGATGATTATAAGAAAGAACGTCGGAAAACATATCACTATCTCAATTAACCTTGATATTACCATGTCAACTTTTTTGCCAAAATACCCTGCAAATGAACCAAGTATCAACCCGATAAAGACATAGATGGAAACCGCGACAAATCCAATGGACAGAGAAGTTCGCGCTCCATGTATCAGGCGGCTTGCTATATCTCTTCCCCTATCATCCGTCCCCAAAATATGCAGCCTTGAAGGGGGAATAAGGACATCGTCAAGGTCATATTCAGTGGGACTGTAAGGTATAACCGGATTTATTTTAAAAGTGTATTTCTCTCTTTCCGCGGACAGCCCGGAATTGAGAAACGGGAAAACTATTTTGCCTGATTTATTCAGAGCAACAATGGGTTTATTATTCGCGATAATGGGGGCCGCGACAGCTATAAACCCCATGATTACAGCTATACACATACCAGCCAGAGCAAGATGGTTTTTTTTAAATCTCACCCAGACCTGGCTATAATAACTATCTTTCCTCATTTGTACGATATCCTCGGGTCAACCACCGCGTAAATTATATCTGAAAACAAAATACCCAGGAGAGTTAACACTGCCGAAATCGATGCTATGCCCATTATCGTCGGATAATCCCGCGCGAGAATTGAATCAAATCCAAGTTTACCCATTCCCGGTATTGAAAAAATTGACTCTACAATAACACTACCGCCAAGCATTGCCGGAAGGAGTCCCGCGAGCAGGGTTACAATCGGTATAAGTGAGTTCCTTAAAGCATGTTTGAGAATTACAGTTTTCTCAGACAGCCCTTTCGCTCTTGCCGTAAGTATATAATCCTGTCTTATTACATCCATCATTCCCACTCTGGCATATCTGGAAACAGCCGCCAGCCCCCCGTAAGTAAGACAGGCAATCGGCAAAACAAGATGCCATATTCTATCTATTAAAAAGCGCGAGAAACTCATAGTTTCAACACCGTATGAACTAAGCCCATATATGGGAAAAATATTGAGGTACTCTCCCCCTCCAAGAAATACCAGAAGCAGAGTGGCAACCCAAAAATTCGGCAGTGAATATAAAACAAATATTATTACCGTAATGATTTTATCTGAAGCCGAACCATGCTTGACAGACGAATAAACCCCAATGGGAACCGCGAGTAGATACACAAGAAAAATTGAAATTATACTTAACTGCAAAGTAACAGGAACGCGTTCAAGAATCTTCTCAATAACCGGCCTGTTATCTTTATAGGAATTGCCGAAATCAAAAGTTACGCTTCTTTTAAGCCAGTTGAAATATTGGACCACTATGGGCTTATCTAAACCGTAAAGCTTTTTAGTATCCTCTATTATCTTCCTGTTAACCACATTATCCTTTAACGACTCTCCTATTCCCAGCTTTGCTGAAACAGGGCTCCCCGGCGCAAGTTGAATTATCACAAAGGTGACAATGGTAATTCCCAGATACGTGGGTATTATCATCAAAAGCCTTCTCAATAAATATTCTTTCATTTTAGTCCGTGTACCGTGCTATCCACTATTCACCGCTTTTCCTCGGTGGTTTAATTTCTTTTTGTTTTTTTACGATATACTATATACGAAATACTGCCTTTAATATTTCTGCAATTGCTCCGGAACATACCATTCAATCGGCCTTACGCCTACAGGATAAATTTTAACGTTCTTAAATCTCTTATCAAGAGCAACAAGAGATTCATTACAAAACATAAATGTGTATGGCTGTTCCTCGTGTATTATCTCATGAAACTCATGGCAATATTCAATCCTTTTCTCTTTATCGAGAGTTTCCCTTATAAGAAGAATAAGCTCATCGGCCCTTTCATGCTTAAACCCAACAAAATTTGACCCCTCCTCTACCTGGGAAGAGTGCCATACCTGATAGGGATCAGATTCTACGTCCATTGACCAACCCAGCGTGGTGGCATCAAAATTACGCTCATTCAGATTTTTAATGAAAACAGCCCATTCCAGTTGCTTTATTTCAACTATTATCCCCTGCCCCGCAAAATCTTCCTTAATAATAGTCGCAAACTTTTCCGCGAAATCTGACCCTGAAGTAATTAAAAACTCAAATTCAAAATTTTTACCGTCTTTATCAAGAATGCCGTCACCGTTAGAGTCTTTCCAACCGGATTCCCTTAAAAGCTCTCTTGCTTTTTCAGGATTATATTCATAAGGTTTAATTTCTTTGTCATATTCAGGGCTATTTACATAGAAATTTCCGGTAACTACTGTTCCCAAGCCATAGCGCAGTTTTTCAAGAATTTTTTCCCTGTCAATAAGATGTGTCATAGCTCTTCTTACTTTTTTTTCAGAAAAAAGACGCCTATTCATATTCCATCCGACAAAGGAGTAGCCTGGCGTATAGTATTTCAGCTTTGAAAACTTGGATTTAAATTTTTTAGAATTAGTCTGCCTTTGCCATTGGAAAGGCGTTAGACCCATTGAATCTACTTCGCCTTTTTTGAAAAGCTGTAATGCTATTGTCACATCAGTAATAATTTTAAAGACCATTTTATCAATATAAGGGGTTTTTTTCCAGTAGTCTTCGTTTCTTGTAAGAACAATTTCACTGCCCGTCTTCCAATATTCAAACTTATAAGGCCCATTCCCTACCGGCATTCTGTTCAGGCAAGAATTGTTAAAGGCCCCCTTTCCATAAAGATGCTCAGGCAAAATGGACATGGTACCGCATATCTCAAGTGCCCTGAAATACTTCTTATTGTAGGTAAACTTAACCGTATAATCATCTATCACTTCGAGTTTTTCTATGTCTTTGTAATAATTACGGAGGTGAGGAGCATTTACCGAAGGGTCTTTGATTCTATCAAGGGAAAATTTTATGTCACGGGCCGTCATAGGCAACCCGTCCTGCCACTTAATACCTTTTCTTAAATAGAAAGTATATTCAAGCCCGTCTTCCGATACTTCCCATTTTTCAGCGCAAAGAGGCCTGAATTCAAGTGTTTCAGGATTTCTTTCAAACAGCGAATCAAATATCAACCCCGCTATAATTGAAGCATAGGTATCCGTACTCAAAACAGGATTAAGCAAATCAGGTTCCGCGGGAAGAAGCCTTACGAGAGTATCGCCCGGAGCGGGCTCAAATCCGACATTATCATAAACATTCGTGACTTCTTTTTCAGCACAGGAAGCGCAGATGATAACAACCGCAAAAAATAACCCCAGAGTAACATAGTAACGGGGTTTATAAAAAAAGCTTTTTAATCTCATTATTAATCATCTCGTAAATCGTGAACAGACTAAATGTGGTTAATTTATTTTTTTGTTTTTACTATATACTATATACAAAATACGATATACGATTTTCATTTTCTATTGTGACACGCTATCCAGTGTCCCCTTCTTATTTCCCTTAACTCGGGTTTTTCATCCTTGCACTTTTGAACGCGCTCGGGACAACGCGTATGGAATGTACATCCCGAAGGAGGATTTAAAGAAGAAGGGACATCCCCGCCAAGCAAAACCTTTTTCATTCCACTTTTTTTATCAATTACCGGTATAGCATTCATCAGCGCGACAGTATAGGGATGCAGCGGATTTTTATAAATCGCCTTAGATTCCGCGTGTTCAACCACGCATCCCATATACATTACAGCAACCTCATCGCTGATATACTCAACCACCTTCAGATCATGTGAAATAAAAAGATACGCCATGTTAAATTCATTCTTAAGGACTATGAGGAGATTAATAATCTGCGCCTGGATTGAAACGTCAAGAGCAGAAACCGGTTCATCACAGACTATAAACTCAGGCGTCATAACAACAGCCCGGGCTATTCCTATCCTCTGCCTCTGGCCCCCACTAAATTCATGGGGATACCTGTCAATATGCTCATCTGACAAACCAACTTTATCAAGAACTTCGGAAACAAGTCCGCGTTTCTCCTTTTTATTTTTGACAAGCCCGTGTACCACCGGGCCCTCTCCGACAATATAAAGAACCGTCATCCTTGGATTAAGAGACGCATATGGATCCTGAAAAATTATCTGAATATTTTTTATTGAAGGTTTAAGATCTCTCTGGGAAC
>CBDURG010000033.1:0-16447 GCA_965369805.1 uncultured bacterium | reverse complement strand
TATTTTTCTTTTTGGCCTTTGGCAAAGTTTCTGCAGAGGATTACTCTTTTTCCAAGGCTTCTTATATACATCCAAAAATTGTTCAAGATTTGGTTGGATGGTTATCAGATGAAGGTGAGCAGATTGTATCAATTAATCTTTACGATTCCCAAGGCAGCAACCGTTATTTCGGAGAAGTTGAGGTGAAAATCATTGAAGGAGAGAATCCTTTTATATCTTGCAGAGAAGAGAGAAGTTTTTTCGGATATCAATACATAGGAAGAACGGATTCAGGAATTGATATTTTATATACTTCAGACTGTGGCGGAGGTAGCGGCGTTTTCAAGAATCTATTATTCATTAAAATAGAAGAGGATATGGGTATCACCTTTAACGAGAAAATTAATATTATTGAGAATAATCGAAAAAGAATGCTTGTCAAAAAAATAGGAACGATATCCTGGGGTGATAGATATGAGGGAGAAATAAAAATAAACGGCAGTACGCTGCTAATTGGTAAAGACGTAGGATGGTTTTCTAAAGGTTCAGAAAAAGATAAAATAGTACAAATAGAGATGAGCGAACAGGGAGAGAGGTAACAGATTGTTCTGGGTACATAGGTAACACTTTTTACTATAATTTATAAATGTTAAAGAAACAAAACTCCTATCAATTGCTTTCACACCGACGTTAAATAAGCGCTACGGCAATAAAATATTGATGTTATGCTTGAGCAACGCGGGTGAAGCAAGGACGATAGATTGATATCAAAAATGGAAAAGCTTAGAATTTGTTTGGATGAAGCAATAAAAATCGAGGATCCAATCAAAAATATTGAATTTATAGATAAATTAAGACAAGAAATCCCTCATACCATAAAGTTGATAGAAAAATCTGCTTTTTCTTTAAATTATTATCCCAATTATAACTGCCACATGTATGCATTAAATCTATTAAACTCAAAAGAAGTTGATCAAAAAATAAGGGGTAGATTAGGCAAGGTTATACCAGATAAAGAATTTATAAATTATTTATTGAATCAAAATATTCTAAAGAAAATAGATTTCAAAGATATAGATTTTGAAGATATTATTATTTATTTTAAGAATGATGAACCTGCTCATGGCGGTAGAATCAGATCTGAAAGAATAATATCAAAGTGGGGTGTGGTGGGTCATTTGTGGGAGCATGGTATTAATGAAGCTCCTTTTAGTTTTGGTGCTGAAAAAAAATATTTCAGACAAATATCAAAGGAATTAGCTTTAAAAGTATTTTTTGAATATTCTGAATATAAATCAAAAAAAATAGACGAAGAATTTGAAAAAGAGTTTAAAAGATATCAATCTAATTAGCGCTTGAAGCTGACTGGTAAAAAGCTGCGCTTTTTCCCACGCCTACGGCGCCTCTTCAAAGAGGAAAAGGGGTAAAGAGGAAAAGGAGGGGAAAAAGGGGTCAACTCTCTTTTTCATTTAAAATCTAACAACAGCTTCCCGACGTTGAATAAGCGCTTGTGACGCTTCGCGATTATGTCGTAGTACACGCGCGGGTTAGATTTAAGTTAGAAGAAAAAAATAGGGTTTTTTAACAAGAAATGATATAATTCAATCATGATTTCGGAAAAAGATAAAAATAAAATTTTAGAATTAGCGAATAAATACGGGGTATCGCAAATACTGTTGTTTGGCTCCGCTCTTCTCAATGATAATTTTGATGATATTGATATAGCGGTAAAAGGGATAAAACCTGAATTATTTTTTAAATTCTATGGAGAGCTGCTTTTTGCAGTTTCCAAGTCAGTAGATCTTATAGATCTGGATATTGAAAATCCGTTTGTTGAATTAGTGCAACAGGAAGGATTAAAAATATATGGCTGATTTACAACGCCGAATTGCGGTAGAAATATATAATATCTCCATGGCCTTAGATGAAATTAACAAAATTAAAAACAAAGAAAATAAAACAAAAATAGAAATAGCCGGAGTCGTTGCATTTCTGCATAATTTTTATAGTGGGATAGAAAATATACTTAAACAAATCTTATCGGAAAAAAATATAAATATTGTCAAAACTGAATTCTGGCATAAAACTCTATTGGAAGTTTCTGTAAAAAATCAAATTATATCTCCGCAATTTAAAAAATCCTTATCAGATTATCTTGCCTTTCGTCACTTCTTTGTCCATTCTTACGGCTTCATGTTAGATGAACATAGATTACTATCCCTGTCTAGCAATGCCAGTGATATATTTTCTGAATTCAAGAAAAATATCAAAGAATACTTTACAGAAGGGGGAAAAGGGGACGCTTCTATTTTTGTTGACAAACCAAAGTAAGCTTGATAATTTTCACCCATGCCAAGAATATTCCGAATTCTGCCAGAAGAAGGCGCGTTGCATATACTAACGCGGGGTAATAATCGTCAACATGTGTTTGAAGATAATGTTGATTATGAGACATACCTTGATTTTCTTAAGAAGTATAAACAAGAAAATAACATTTTGATTTATCATTACTGCATAATGCCAAATCATGTGCATTTATTAGTCGGGATCACACCTGAAAGTAATCTGGCTAAGTTCATGAAACAAATAAACCTTGCCTATCTTTATCATTATAAGAAAAAATATAATTATCATGGCCATTTATGGCAAGGCAGGTATAAAAGTCTTCTCATCAGTAAAGATGAATATTTGATAGCCTGTGGCAGATATATAGAGCTCAACCCGGTAAAAGCTCGTTTGGCAAAAGAAACTAAGGAATATAAGTGGTCCAGCTACAACGCGTACGCTTATGGAACAAGAGATGGTATAGTAGATTACAATCCGGTATATTTGGATTGGGGAAAAACAGATAACGATAGGCAGAAAAATTATCAGGAAGATGCTGGCGAAAATATCAAAGGAATCAATTTTAATGCGAGATTCCTGGGCCCGTATGATTTTATAAGAAATATGGAAGAAAAATTTAAGATAAATAACATTAAGGCAGATAAAGGGCGTCCGAAAAAGAACAATAAATAGAAGCGTCCCCTTTTACTCGGTTAAATACCGTTAAATTATTAAATAACCAGACTGATCTGATAATTGAAGTTTCTTATGCTTTCACGTGAAACAATAGAAATTTATCCATCTCCGCTTGCCATATCGCACAGGATAAGCAATTCCGGGCGGGAAGTGTATTTTAATACTAACTTCTACACGTTTGGGAAAGTTATTTTGACACTTGCCGCTGAACTCCTTGAAATAAGTTTTTTAACGGATTTCGAAAAGGAAGTTTTTCTTAAAAAGATATGTGAAACATATTTTAAAAAAAACAGGAAGGGTTATTTCGCCGCTGTTTACGGCAGGCCGGGTTTTGTAAAGGATATTAAAAAAGCCGTAAAGACTCTTAAAAAAGCTGGGGTGAACGCGGAAGATCTTAAAGCATATATAGAAGAGTCTGAACACCCCAGGATGGATAGAAGAAGGCTCCTGGATTTGTACGCGATTTACTTTCACTACACTAAAAGCCTGAAAGACTACGATGACATGGGCTGGCTGGTTGTCGATGCCCTTAAAAAATCGGCCAAACTTCCGCTTTTTCTCCGTGCTGTGAAAAAAGTTATAGTAAGAAGCCGCTACCAGATAACAGATGTTCAATTAAAGCTTTTAGAAGTGCTGTGCGCGAAAGGGATAAAGGTTGTTGTAATGTTTCCTTTTGATGAGTCTAATCCCGCGTTTGAAGTCGGGAAAACCGCGGCTGAGTATCTTAAAAATATAAAAAGTAAAAATCTGAAAGTCGATTTTAAAGTTGAAAGTTCTGCCAGATATCCCCGCGACCTGTTTTTCGCGCAGGAACATTTTTTTAAACCTCCGGAAAAAACCTTTGAGTCAAAGGACAATTCGCTCCTGGTTGTTGAAGCTGCCAACAGGGACTTTGAAATCAGGGAAATAGCCTTTCGCGTAAAGAAGCTTCTTGCCGAATCAGAATGTTTAAAACCTTCTGATATCGTCCTTATTGTAAAAAACATTGCGAAGTATGACGATTATATAAGGGAACACTTCAAAAGAGCTAAGATACCATTCTTTTTCAGGCGGGGAAAACAGCTTCAGCGCGCAAACTTTTATAAAGATATAATGCTTGTTCTTTCAGCGGGAAAAGATAATTTTAGACGAGAAGATATATCCCGCATCATATCAGCGCCTTATTTTATAGATTTTGGTGTTGAAAAGGATAAAACGGAACAGATTCTCTGTTTGTCAGGATACTTCTCTTTTGATAATGAATCCATAGATAAACGTCTCAAATGGCTGAAAGAATACGCGGGACAATTCGAATTATTTAAAAAAAGATTAATTCTAAAAGAAGATATTGAAAAGGTCAGGGATTTCCTTATTCCGTTTATTAATGAAATACCTTTGAAGGAAACCCGGAAAACAGTTTTTGAATTTGCCGGATGGCTTAAAGAATTTATTGAAAAATATTATATCTGTGAGGGGAATGGAGAGCAGAAAGAGAAAATTCTTTCGCTTGTTGATGAGATGTTGATGAGCAATAGAAAAATACCGGGCAGGGAGAAAATTTCCACTTCCCGCTTTAAAGAAATGCTGGAAAGCCTTGCCGAGAGGGAAACCGTAAGCGGAGAAAAGAACATTAGCGCGGTTAATGTCCTTACCCCGTTTGACACTGACGGCCTTGGATTTAAAGTCGGGATTTTCTGCGGGATGGTAGATGATGAGTTTCCCAGGAAAAAAATGGAAGCGCAGGTATTGAAAGACAAGGATATTAATGGAATAAATAAGGTTCTTGAAAAAAAAGGTTATTTGCCCATTCAGAAATCTACGGATGAAGGGCTTCTCGATAGGAATGTTTTCTATCGCAGCATGCTGAGTATTTCGAAGAGCTGTATTTTTACGGTTCCGTTTACCAGTGAAACGCGGGAGGATAAAAGAAGATCAATTTTCCTTGAAGAGCTTGAATTCCTCTTTTTAAATGTTAAAGAAGGTAAGCTGATTTCAGGGTTGAAGAAGAAATCAATTCCGCCTTCCGGGATTATACTTCCTGTTGAGAAAACAGCATCGAAAACTGAATTTGAAATTTCCCTGGCGAACACACTTAAAGATAAAAACATTGAAGTGGTGCCGGTTTCAATAAAAAGTGAAGTTACAAGATATAAACCTGTGTTTTTAAGGAACCCGAATCTGGAGAGCACGGCCGGCAGCAGGTATTTTAGAGGGATATATTCGTCACAAGATCTAAAAAAGAATCTTAATAATCTGTTTTTTAAAGATGGACGCTTTATTTTCAGTCCAAGCATGATAGAGCAGTTTTTAAGATGCCCGTACAGATTTTTCATGCAGTATCTTCAAAAACTGAAGGTTTTCCCGAGGCCCGAGTTTGAGATGAATATTATGAGCGAGGGGATAGTAACCCATGCCATTCTTGAAAGGTTTTGCAGAGAAAGAGAAACCGGTGATATTAATCCTGAAAAAAGAATTAAAAAAGCAGCCGAAGAAATTTTTTCAGATTATGAAAAAGAACATTTTACCGGTAGGAAAGAACTCTGGGTTGTAAAGAAAGAAGGAATACTCCAGACGCTCAAAAACTTTCTGCTGCTTGAAGAAAAAAGCTCCATAGGCCCGGGAAAAACCAGGCTGGTTGATGTCGAATATAAGGTTGATAATTGCATTGTGGATATTGACGGAGAAAAAATAGCTCTCAGGGGGGTTATAGACAGGATAGACTGTGCTTCCGATGGGACGATTTATGTAATTGACTATAAAACAAGCAGTAAGCCGAGAAAGGATGATGATTACCGGCAGGGATATCTTGCTCAAGCGGCTTTATATAAACTGATTTTATTAAACAGAGAAGTCGCGGAGAATTTAAAACTTGGGAACATAAAGGAGAGCAAAATAAAAGCCTGTTATTTCGCGTTGAAAGCTGACCCTTATAACGAAAAAGCTGAGTATTTTACAGAAATAGCAGCATCGAGCGATTGGAAAGAAATTCTTAAAGACAAGATAATGAAGTTTAAACACGCGGTTGAGAGTATGGAATTTCCTGCCGAACCGATTGATATAGATTCCGATAGAAAAGAGTGCGGGTATTGTGATTTTGCTTACCTCTGCAGGATTGGTGAAGACTGGAACGGGTAGAGAAAATGTCTTATAAATGGGAAAAACAAATAGAAGAAATTCTTGAAAAGAACATTAAGGCGACCGTCTCCGCTTCTGCCGGGACAGGTAAAACAACCTTGTCGATGGATAAGGTTACGCGCTTTATTGAAACAGGTGAAACTCAGGAGCAGCGTGAGGACTTTGCTTCTTCAATCTGCTGTATTACGTTTACCAAGAAAGCGGCAGGAGATTTTAAAGAGCGCGCCCGTGAGGTCCTGGTTGAAAAAATTCATAAACTGGGCCCGAGGCAAAGGTTTGAGTATCTTCAGGTAGTTGATGAAATTCAGATATCGACTATTCACTCCTTTGCGATGCGAATCCTGCGTGAATTCGCGGCTTACGCGGATATTGACCCTGAGCCGGAAATTGTAGATGAAGACAAAAACATGCTTATGAGAAAAGCTGTCCGGGAAGTTATTGTTTCCAGAATAGATTCAGGTAAAGATAAAATTTTAAATAAGGTTCTTGCTGTGATGCCGCTTGAAGGCCGCGGGTATAGTCCTGGAGTGGAAGATATCTTGTTTGAGATTGTTGATAAATTCCAGGCGGCGGATATAAAAGATTCAATGGAGAGATTTGTTGATAGTGCCGTAAGAAATGAAAAAAAAGAAATCAAGGAAATATCCCTGTGTCTGGCTCAAATTGCTGATGAGGTTATGGAACATTATGCTGCCCTTAAGGAAAACAAGATTACATATGATGAGATAATATTAAAAGCCCGAGACCTTCTCCGCGATTGCAAGGATGTTCGGCAGGAGCTCAAGAGAAGGTTCAAACTGATTATTCTCGATGAAGCTCAGGATACCGATAATGTTCAGATTGAGATGGTACTCTGGCTTGCTGAAAATGAAGAAACCCTTGCCTCAAATCTTTCAGAAGTTGAGATTTCAAACAAGCTGATAGTGGTTGGAGATTTTAAACAATCAATCTACGGATGGAGAAATGCCAACCCGGAGGTATTTAAAAACATTCAAAAGCAGATAGGAAACAGCAGGCCTCTCAGGGAAAACAGGCGCAGTCAAAAAGCAATTATTGAGTTCATAAATAATCTTACCTTAAAAATCATAACAGATTTTGATGAAAAGAAAGATAAGATTATTGCCAGAAGGAAGGATTGTCATGTGTCAGGTAAAGTTTATAAGTTATTCAACAGAGATCCGTTCAGGAGTGCCGCGGAACGGCGGACGCGGGAAGCTGATTTCGTGGCGAAGGCAATATCAGAGATGGTAAACAACGGAACATTCGCGGGCAGGGAGGTAAGAATATTTAAAGACGGCCAGACTGAAAAACCATCTTATTCTGATATCGCGATTCTTTTGCGAAAAATGACCAATCTTGGTGATTATGAAGCTGCTTTAAGAAAACATAATGTTCCATATTTTTCTTTGGGAAACCGTGGTTTTCTATACCGCTTTGAAGTAAGAGACGCGATTAACTTTCTTAACGTTATGGCCAATGGTAGAGATGAACTTGCTTATGCTTCTTTGCTCCGCTCTTTTGCTTCTCGCGCTGATGATAATCAGCTGATAGATAGAAAGCTTGAATGCAAAATATTTGAACTATCAGAAGGAAAAGAAAGGAATATGGGCCCTGAGATTAACGAGCTTAACAGGATTTTAATTGATATTAGAGCGAGAAAGGGTAGTCTTTTTCCTTCTGAAATGTTGATTGAATTTCTGGAAAGAACATCCTATTTAGTTACTCTCGCGCTCCTGGAGGATGGAGGCTTAAGGATTGCCAATGTAAAGAAGCTGATAGAAAAACTGAGAAAAATAGAAGCAAAAGGATATGAATCTCTGAGTGAAATAACAAACAGGTTTACTAATGATATAAACTTCAAACAGGATGAGGGCCTGGCTACGATTTCCGGGGAGGGAGATAATTCGGTAAAGATAATGACTGTTCATAAATCAAAGGGCCTGCAGTTCCCGATTGTGGTAATACCGGAGACAATGTCTTATCTCCGTGTTCCGGACAGTGTGATAATTACATCAGGCGGAAAATTTGCTGTAAAGCTTAATAAATACTGGGTAACTTCCAATTTTGAAAAGGAGAAAGAAAGGTTAAAACTGCTCAGGCTGGAAGAAGAGCAAAGGCTCCTTTATGTTGCAGTCACCAGGCCAAGGGATCTTTTGGTTATTTCGTGTTTAAATAAGAAACCCGGCTTGAGAGAAACAAGCAAAGCGAAAAACTGGTTTAACAGCGTAAAAGACATAAAGCCTGCGAAAGAAATATATGTTGAGGATTATATTTATGCCGTAGATTCAGCACAGTCTCAAAGAGAAAAGGCTGTGGCCGGGCCGCAGGCCCTTGATTCTTCGGAATACAGTTCTTTTGTGTCTAAGGATATTGAAAAAGAAACGCCGCCTATGGAGAGAATCAGTGTGTCACGCTTGCTTGATGAGAAAGGTTATACTTTGAGTAAAGATGCCATGGAGCAGGATGTTGAAAAAATAGAAGCAATGGAAGAAGATGATTACAGAGGGAGTAAAGCCAAATTGGGCAGTGCAGTGCATTATGTCCTTGAGCATTTTTGTGAGGAGGATGATATTTTAAGGCTTCTCAGACACAAGTTAACGGAAGAAAAGGCACTTGAACTTGTGCCGGTGATAAAAAAGTTTGTGCGGAGCAAAGAATATAAAGAAATAATGGAAGCTGACGAGGTTTACAGAGAACTTCCATTTGTTATGAGGGAAGGTAACAGGGAAATAAGAGGAAAGATTGACTGCGTGTATAGAAAAGGAAACAATATAACGATAGTTGATTTCAAATATTCGCCTGAATTTAAGGGAGTTCGTTACCAGGAACAGCTTGATATTTACGCGAAAGCGTTTAGGAAACATCTGCGGACGGTATCAAAAGAAATTCGCAGGGCCGGGAATATCAGCACAAAGATTATTTATATTAATGGGGGGTAATAATATGAGCAAAAAAGTAATGGTCATTTTGGCAGATGGTTTTGAGGAGATAGAGGCTGTAACTCCAGTTGATGTGTTAAGAAGAGCAGGAATTGATGTTATTATCGCGGGCCTTTCAAAAAGAATTGTTTCAAGCACGAGGAACCTTAGAATTGAAACTGATGTGGAATTAACAGAAATAACAGATGCCGATGCTATTATACTTCCCGGGGGGATGCCTGGTGCCGGGAACCTTGCAAATTCAGAGATTGTTTTAAAATCAATAAAAAATCTTAATGAGAAAGGCAGGATAATTGCCGCGATCTGTGCTTCTCCGGCGTTTGTTCTTGCGCCTTCGGGTGTCTTGGATGGTAAAAAAGCTACAGGTTATCCTGGTACTGAACAGGAATTTGGAGATAAAATTACGGTTGTCGATAAACCTGTAGTTGTTGACGGCAATATTGTGACCAGCCGGGGGCCCGGAACCGCGTTGGCATTTACGCTTAAACTTGTTGAACTTCTTGTTGGAAGAGAGAAAGCCGAAGAACTAAGGGAAAACATGCTGGCTGGATAAAAAGGTTAGGTATCAATGATAAAGGGATATTATTTTATAACAGATTCTGCTTTGAGCAGGAAAGGCAGTATAAGTGATGTAGAAAATGCTATAGATGCCGGAGTAACTATGGTGCAGTATAGAAATAAAGCAGGCTGTACCAGGATTATTTATGAAGAAGCATTGGAACTTAAAAAAATATGTTCAAGCGCTCGATTTATTATAAATGACCGGGTAGATATTGCTCTTGCGGTAGAGGCGGATGGCGTGCATATAGGCCGCAAAGATATGCCATATGAAGCAGCAAGAGATCTTTTGGGGAAAAGCAAAATAATCGGTATGACTGTACACAGCATAGGCGAAGCATTGGAAGCGGAAAAAAAGGGAGCTGACTACCTGGGTGCAGGCCCCATATTTGCCACAATGACAAAAAGAGATATAGAACAGCCTTGTGGAACCTCTCTAATTAGAGAAATAAAAAAAGTGTGCAAAATTCCTGTTGCGGCAATAGGAGGCATTAATCTTGACAATGCGGGAAATGTTATTGAAGCCGGAGCTGATGCGATATGCGCGATTTCGGCAGTAATAACTAAAAATGATGTAAGAAAAGAAATTGAAAAAGTCCAGGCATTGTTTATAAGAGAAAAATAAACAATAATATTTGAAACAATTTAAATATCACACGCTTGCCTCTGCCTACCGGTAGGCAGGTCTTAATGCCTTTGTATGAGAATAAAAATCAATAAAAACTTATAACCAATTATTTCAACTGTTCTTCTCACTATCCCGCAATAATTTTTCTCTTGCACATATAAATGAAATATAGTTATTATAATACCCTGGCTGTGAAAACATTTCCGTGTAAGGTTCATTGTGAAAAAAAGGAGGAAAACCATGAAGTTTATCAGAGCGGTCGGTATTTTTCTGTTAATTTGCCTATTTTTGTTCCCAACAAATTTTTCTTATGCCGGGGTTAAAAAATCCAAAATTAAAATCGGCGTAAGCGTGGCTACAATGAAGGAAGCAGTCTATTCTTTTATGCAAAAGGCGATGATGGACAATAAAGATAAATACGGCGTGGAGGTTTATTGGGTTTCTTCCAATAATAATGAGATGGCTCAGGTTGGTAATGTAGAAGACCTTTTAGCTCAGGGAATTAACGTTTTAATTTTACATTCGGTTAATACCGCTGCTGCCGCCGGACTTGTTAAAAAGGCGCACAGGGAAAATGTACCTGTGGTTTCCATGGATAGACTCCCAACCAATGTTAAAGTAGACTGTCATGTTACTGCTGATAGTTTTCTTGTAGGTCAGATTCAAGCCAGGTATATGGTTGAACAACTTAACGCAAAAGGAAACGTAGTTATTCTGGAAGGGGAATCCGGCAATGATGTAGCCAGAGAGATAACTTCTGGGAATAAAGATGTTTTTAAGAAGTACCCCGATATCAAAATAGTAGTAGACCAGGCGCATAGAGCATGGTCAAGAGATTTAGCTATGGCAACTACTGAAAACGCACTGACAAATTACAATAATAATATTCAGGGGATATTATCAAATAATAGCGGTATGATTATGGGAGCTGTACAGGCTTTAGTTTCTGAAGGTTTGACGGAGAAAGTGGTTACAATCGGTTCTGATGCGGATAAAGATAGCTGTAAAGCGATAGTTAACGGAACCAATAATGCCGATGTAGACAAAATGCCCTATCAATTAGGGCTGGGAGCTTTTGAGGTAGCTGTAAAAATTGCCAGAGGTGAAAAAATTGAGGCTGATAAAGAAATTCAAAGTGGCGAATATAAAGTTCCGGTTAAGTTAACACCTGTGCGTCTGATTACCAGGGAAAATATTGAAGTAATGAAGGAACGCTGGCCGGACTTGAAATTTAAGAAGTAAAAAAAGAAGAAAATTAGAAAAGAGAAATATTGGACGCGGATTAACACTAAAAAATAATAAATGTAAATCAGCGTTAAAATAGCTTCCAATTAATAATAAATAAGCAGAATTATCTTTATGGAAAATGAAATAATTTTAGAGACCAAAAATATTACTAAAGATTTTCCCGGTGTTCGTGCCCTGGATAACGTCAGTTTTTATTTAAGAGAAGGTGAAGTTCTGGGCCTGGTAGGAGAAAACGGAGCCGGAAAATCAACTTTAATGAAGATACTCAGTGGAGCTTACCCTTTTCATAGCTATAGCGGCGAGATTTTTGGAAAAGGTAAAAAATGTAAATTCAGCAGGCCGAAAGATTCCGAAGAAGCGGGTATAGCCATTATATATCAAGAGCTGAATTTAATACCTAAACTTACTGTGGCTGAGAATATATTTTTGGGGCGTGAACCTACGGTAGGCAAAACCGGAATTATTAACTGGAAAAGGCTTTTCAATCAAGCGAAAGAATTATTAAATTTATTGAACATTTCCATTACACCTGATGAGAATATTGAGAATTTGAGCATTGGCAAACAGCAGATGGTGGAAATAGCCAAAGCACTTTCTTATAACGCCAGGATTTTAATCCTGGATGAGCCTACCAGCGCTCTTACAGACCATGAAATTGAAAGCCTTTTTAAAATGATAAACTCTTTGCGTGAGCGCGGTGTCAGCATGGTGTATATTTCGCATAAGTTGGATGAAATTTTCGAGATTACAGATAGAGTTACTGTTCTTCGGGATGGGAAGACTGTGGGCAGCAAGTTGACCGCGGAACTGACCCGTCAGGAATTAATAGCCAAAATGGTTGGCCGGGATATAAAAGATATGTATCCAAAGCAAACGGTTCAGATTAGTGAAGCTGTTCTGGAAGTAAAAGATTTTTTTGTTGACCACCCTTTTTTAGTTGGTGAAAAGGTAGTCAGAGAAGTTAATTTTCAAGCGAGAAAAGGGGAAGTTCTGGGTATCTACGGGTTAATGGGTTCAGGAAGGTCTGAATTGTTAACTGCCATATTTGGTTCATTCCCTGCTGATTCTTCCGGAGAAGTTTATATCGAAGGGAAACGAACAGATATCAGGTCTACTCACCAGGCTATAGATTATGGGCTTGGACTGGTAACCGAAGACCGCAAGCTTTTCGGGCTTGTTCTGGGCATGGGAGTCGGAGAAAATGTTACTCTCGCCAGTCTGGAGAAACTAAGTTGGTATCAGATAGTTAGAAAACAGCAGGAACATGAAGTTATTGAAAAATATACTCAGAGTTTGAAGATAAAAACCCCTTCCTCTGAAGTTACAGTAGGTACTTTAAGCGGCGGCAATCAACAGAAGGTAGTTATTGCGAAGTGGTTAGCTACCGACCCTAAGGTACTTTTGCTGGATGAGCCCACCCGCGGAGTTGATGTTGGGGCGAAGGTTGAAATTTATCAAATAATAAATGGATTGACTAAAAAAGGTGTAGCTGTAGTGATGGTTTCCTCGGATTTACCTGAAATTTTAGGCATGAGTGATAGGATTTTGGTAATGCATGAAGGTAGAATGGTGAAGGAATTTTCGGAAGGTGAATCTACTCAGGAAAAAGTAATGTTCTACGCAACCGGAGGTAACGATGGGTCTTAAGAAAAAGTTTTTTCAGCAGGCGCTGATTAAGAAATATGGTAATTTAATCGGTCTGCTAACTTTAATTATTATAGTCACTATTCTAACCCGTGGAACATTTTTTACCCAGAGAAACCTCGTGAATGTTTTACGCCAGGTTTCTGTAAACGGCATACTGGCTGTGGGTATGACACTGGTGATTCTTATAGGGGGAATTGACCTTTCAGTTGGTTCGGTAGTTGCTTTGACCGGGGTAATTGCTGCCATGTCGCAGTCATGGGGAACAATCCCCGCGATTATTTTAACCCTTATTGCCGGAGCGATTATTGGCGGATGGAACGGTTTTTTTATTACTAAATTTAAAATACCCCCCTTTATTATTACATTGGGTATGATGACCATTGCTCGCGGGTTGTGCTTGGTGATTTCCAAAGGGCAAGCTATATCCGGCCTTAACGACAGTTTTTTGGATATAAGCGAAAGTTATATTTCTCCTCCTGTTGCTATTACGGCCATTGTTCTAATATGCCTGGTTCTGGGTTTTTTTGCCGCGGTGCGAAAAAGGAAGGAAAGGTTAAAGGGACAAACTTCCGGTTTTACCATAGTTGGTATAATGAATATTTTGTTTGTATTAGCTGCCGTAGCTCTTATAATTTGGCTGGTGTCATACCGCGGTTTACCGATGGGAGCTTTAATATTTTTGGCAATAGCTTTTGCGGGAATGTGTGTTTTACGCCGCACCAGATTTGGGCGTTATGTATATGCCGTTGGGGGAAATGAAGAAGCTTCCAGGCTTTCCGGGATAAATGTCAAGTTGGTCAAATTTTTGGTCTTTACCATTATGGGAGTTCTGGCGGCTGTTTCCGGAATGGTTCTGGCTGCCCGGCTTAATGCCGGGGTACCAACGGCTGGTGTAATGTTTGAACTTGACGCGATTGCCTCTGTGGTTATTGGCGGCACCAGTCTTTCAGGAGGCTACGGCAGTGTAGGCGGTTCTATCATAGGCGCTTTTATTATTGGTGTTTTAAATAATGGCATGCAGTTATTACACATCCCTTCTTTTTATCAGGAAATAGTAAAGGGCATTATTATTATCGGTGCGGTATTAGTGGATAGGAAGAAAAAGTAAATCCTTCCGAATTTTTAGTCCACAAAACAATTAACGGAAATTTTATGAAAAAGAAAAAACTTCTATTGGAAGATGGAAAATTTGTGTTGAATGGGAAGCCGTTTATTTCTTATTCAGGGGAAATTCACTATTTCAGGTCGCCATATAAAATATGGAAGACATATTTAAAAAGGGCTAAGGAAGCCGGATTTAATACTGTTTCTACATATATTCCCTGGAGATGGCACGAATATGCCGAGGGAAAATTTGATTTTACCGGAAAGACAAAAAAAGAGAGAAACCTTGTTGCCTTTCTGAATATGGCTGAGAATGAGGGCCTGAAGCTTTTTTTGAGAGCGGGCCCGATCTGCCACGCAGAAATAATTGATGACGGCCTGCCGGGATGGCTTCTTGATAAATATAGCGAAGTTGCTCTGAAGAACCCGGACGGCTCTACTGTTGAAAGATCGATGATCTGCTTTACAAGCCCTGTTTACAGGGAGTTTGTCAGGAAGTGGTATGAAAAGGTTATACCGATTATAGTGCCAAGACAGATTTCCCGCGGCGGTAACGTGACATTGGTTCAGCTTGATAACGAAATAGGCATGAAAAACTGGCTCTCTAAGCGGACAGATTATAGCCCGCAGACCAGAGCAATGTATAAAAAGTTTTTAAAGAATAAGTATGAGACAGTTGAAGCGCTTAATAAAGCATATGGTACGAGGTTTAAAAGTTTTGCCGAAACAAAGCTTTACTCCCCATGCTGCGATAGCCAGCCAGGCCAAAAGTACTGGGACTGGGCATATTTCTGGAGAGAATATTACGCGGACTATTACTGTTTTTTGGCTGATACAGCAAGGTCGCTTGGAGTTGAGACTCCTCTTGTTGCCAACATAGCCCAGTTTGCTGATTTTGATGTTTACGGTAGAGGTTTGTTCAGCCCGATGACATCGTCCATGTTCACTGAATTTCCAAAGAAGGTGGATAACCTTGTTATAGGCGGTGCATACCAGATGCGGCGCCTTGATTATGAAAACTTTCATGATATAGCGGTGACCACCGAAGTGGTGAAAATGGTTGCGGATAAAAATTCTCCTTCTATATGTGCTGAGTTGCAGACCGGTATCATGTTTGATAAGCCGGTTCTTTATCCCTCGGATGTTGATTTGAATATTTTCAGCTCATGCGGCCATGGCCTTAACGGATTAAACTGCTATATGTTTGCTTCTGGAAAGAACCCTCATGATATGGGATATCTGGGGACATATCATAAGTGGCAAGCTCCGGTTGCTCTTGACGGAACAACAATGCCTCACTTCGAACCGATAAAAAAATGGGGAAAAGTCTTTAAAATTTTTGGGGAGTCTCTGGCATCATCTAAGAAAGAGACTGATTTATCAATTGGTTTCTACATGCCTTATTTTATGACAGAATACCTGAAGGGAAGTTTTGCTGATGAAATGAATTATAAAAGAAATAGCCTGTTTTTTGATGGTATTTGCAGGCTGCTTGAACTTTGCGGTTATAACTTCAAGATGGTGAATCTTCAATCCGATAAACTTAAAGATGAAAAAACCCTGGTTGTTTTCAGCCTTGATTTTATTGATAAAGAAACTCAGGAAAAAATATATGAGTTTGTGGAAAATGGAGGCAGCCTTATTATAGGTCCGGATTTACCTTCGAAAGGCCTTTCGGGTAAAAATTGCAATTATCTGCGAAATAAACTTCTTCTTAAACCGAAGGTTAGCGTGGATAAATTTATTGAAGAAAATGGGAATTTAATGAGAGTTGAAACTCCGATAAATGTGTTTGGCCGCGGATGCGGAGAACCCCTGTTTAAAACAGAGAAAGGCAATGTTGCCGCAGTATTTAAAAAGGTAGGCAAGGGTAACGTGATTGCTTACGGCTTTGGTCTAAAACACATATTCGATTATCATGTAGATATAGTGGAAGGTTTTCTTAAAAAGACAGGCCTTAGCTCCCGGGTAAAAAAATCGGACAGAGGGATTCAAACTGTCATGAGGACAAGCGGAGAAACAAACTTCCTTTTTGTTGCTAACTATCACCAGCTTGATAAAGAGGTGTAAGCTGAGGTGAAAATTTTTCTAAATTTCTAATTCAGTCATGACAGTGAGAGTAAGACAGAGCACCTGATATAAATAAAATCAATCCTTGATTCCGGTAAGTCTAATACACTCATGATTTGTTGTGAAAAAATTGACCAGT
>CBDURG010000032.1:0-16449 GCA_965369805.1 uncultured bacterium | reverse complement strand
GGAAAAAATAGAAGAATTTTTTTCATCCGGCCATATAAAGTACTATGATGAGCTTAAGGCCTCGATCCCTCCTGGTGTTTTTGAAATGCTTGCCATTGAAGGGCTCGGCCCCAAAAAAATTCATGTGCTTTATGAAACTCTAAAGATTAAAACACTCGGAGAGCTGGAATATGCCTGCAGGGAAAACCGACTGGTTTCAGTCGAAGGGTTTGGAGAAAAGACACAGGAAAATATTCTCAAAGGAATAAAATATCATATGTCTCACAGCGGTCGTTTTTATGTATCAACAGCTTTGGAAGAAGCGGAGAAACTAATGGCAGAGCTTAAGAAAAAAGCCGGTAAAAAAATAAACAGGATGGAAATTGCCGGCAGTTTGCGGAGGCGGAAAGAAATTGTCGGGGATATAGATTTTGTGGCAGGATCTTCACAATCTGGCTCGGTAATGGACGCGTTTAGTTCTCTTTCCCAGGTTGATGAGGTAATAGCAAAAGGTCTGACGAAAACCAGTGTAAAGCTTAAGTCAGGTATCAATGCTGACATAAGGATAGTCCCGGATAAAAAATATCCTTATGCCCTTCATCACTTTACCGGAAGCAAAGAGCACAACACGGCAATGAGGGCTCTCTCAAAAACTAAGGGCCTCAAAATGAACGAATACGGCCTTTTTAAGGGGGATAAAAATATCTCCTGTAAAGATGAAAAGGAGATATTTTCGAAGTTGGGGTTATCCTTTATCCCTCCTGAATTGAGAGAAGATCGCGGGGAGATAGTGCTTGCCGCCGCCGGTAAAATTCCCGCTCTGATTGAGGAAAAAGACATTAAGGGTGTGATTCACGTTCACACAATTGCGTCCGATGGAAGAGCATCTCTCGATGATATGGTTGCGTTCGCGAAGAGAAAGGGGTATTCATATCTGGGAGTAGGGGACCACTCAAAGAGCGCTCATTATGCCGGGGGCCTTGAAGACAAGAGGGTTAAAGAACAGTGGGAACAAATAGACGCGCTTAACAGAAAGTTAACAGGGTTTGTTATATTTAAGGGGATAGAGTCGGACATACTTCCTGACGGGTCTCTTGATTACGATGAAAATATTTTAAGAGATTTTGATTTTATAGTGGCTGCAATCCACAGCAAATTTAAAATGTCGAAAGATGAAATGACAAAAAGAATTATCAAAGCAGTGAAAAATCCTTACACGACAATGATAGGCCATCCTACAGGCAGACTACTCCTGAGCAGGACTGGTTATGAAGTAGATGTTGAAAAAATTCTTAAAGCCTTGGCAGGTGAAAAAAAGGCTATCGAATTAAATGCCAATCCTCACAGATTAGATCTTGACTGGCGGTACTGCAAAATGGCTAAAGATTTTGGTGTTCCTGTTTCAATCAACCCCGATGCCCATGATACGGCGGGCATAAAAGATATAAAGTATGGAGTGGGAATTGCAAGGAAAGGATGGCTTGAGAAAAAAGATATATTGAATGTGAAATCCGCTGGTGAGATTAAAAAGTTTTTTAATACTATTAAGCAGGGAAATAACTGATGAAGCTGAAAGATAAAACCGAAATAATATATGGGTTGCTTTTAAAAGAATATCCCGACGCAAAAATTGCTTTGAATTTCAAAAAACCGTTCCAGCTTTTGATAGCCACGATTTTATCCGCGCAATGTACCGATGCGAGAGTTAATAAAGTAACACCGGTCCTTTTTAAGAAGTATCCGGATATTGCCGCTTTTGCCGGGGCAAAGCAGCCTGAGCTTGAACAGGATATAAGGAGTACCGGGTTTTTTAGGAATAAATCTAAAAATATAATCGCCTGTTGTAAGGAGATAGTTGACAATTTTCACGCGGAGGTTCCCTCAACGATGGAAGAACTTAAAGGCCTTCCCGGGATAGGCAGGAAAACCGCTAATGTTGTGCTGGGAAATGCTTTTGCAATTCCCGGGATAGCGGTGGATACACATGTTTTACGCCTGACTAATCGTATTGGTTTATCAAAAAATAAAAACCCTGTGAAAATAGAATTTGATATAATGAAGATAATAGATAAGGACAAATGGACAATGATGTCACATCTTTTAATTTTTCATGGAAGAAATATCTGCAAGGCACGAAAGCCGCTATGCGATAAGTGTATAATAGAAAAACTTTGTAATTATAAGGGAAAAACGGGATAAAAGCATCAGGCCGCGGGAGGAAATTATTTTGAAAAAAGTGTTTGTGATACCAACTTACTGGGGGCCGCCCCTTGAACACGTAAAATCTGCCAGGAAAGATTTTGTATTGGAGCATGTTACACCTTTAGACGGCCAATGCCCTGTAATCAATTTATTGGATAGTTTAAAAAAGCTAAATGATAAAGATTTTACAGTTGTCCTCCTTGGAGTGTCCAATCACAGAGGTTATGATATACAGATACAGAAGAAGCTTCAGGCCCTTATTAATCCATATAAAGAATTTTTGGATGTGAAACTTTTTGCCCTTCGGCAGATGACAAGGATAAGAGACCTGCTTACGATTAAAGGGTTTGGAGAGCTTACGGAGCATATTGAATACGGTAATCCCGGTCAGATAAAAAATTTAGGTTTGCTTGCGGCCCATGTTTTAGGAGCCGAAATTGCGATAATACTTAAAGATAACTCGCTTATTGAATCACCTGATTGGCTGGGGCTGGCTATTAAAAATATGGGACGGGTGCTCGAAGGTAAAAATGCGGTATACGGAGCAATGGGTTGTTCATACATTGATGGAGTGAAGGAAAAACTTCCGGAGTGGAAGGAGAAATCATGGGATGAATCTTCTGTTGTCGAGGAGTTTTTTAATGACAACAGGCGAAACATGTTTTTAGAAGGCAACACGGTAGTCCATAGAAAATTATTTAAAAAAATTCCTTACGACCCCTTTATTCTGGGCAAAGAAGATATTGATTATCTGATATCTTCAAGAATGTATGGGTTTGAATTTATTGTAGATGAGAAATTTTGCGTAAAGAGCAACCCTGTTCCTGAGAAGCCGGAAGAATGGGAGTGTTTCAAAAGGGAAGCGATGGGGTATATGCATATAAGAAAGAAGCTAAAAACTCAACCTGAAGCGAAAGAAGATTTTGTTCCTGTTTCTATATCTTCGCTGCGGCCCTATCCGGGTAAATTTCTCGAAAGCACCTTAATCCCGAAGATGAGGTCGGCGGGCAAACTTTTGACATTACAATATAATAAAACCGCAAAAAGTGATCTTGCGGAGAAAACTGAGGAGCTTATTTCGACGCTTGAATCTGCTTACGAAAAAGAAGAAAAGGTCTTTGAGAAGTACAATGATTTTGTTTATAAATGGCGGAAACTGATGCGGGAAACCAGCGATTTTGATAACATTTTTGAAAATTGAAATTAGTGTTATCCACGTCTCCGTTTGCTCAATCTATTCAATTAAATTAATTTTTTCAGAAGTTGATTTTATTGTAATCTCTAAAGTGATATATTCCCAGTGTCCCAGTTTCTTTTCAGCACTAACATATATTGTCCCCGTACCTTTAGGGCCTTTTACAGGAATTAACAAATCAGCTATTCCGGAATCTCCCTTTGTCGAAACATTTCCTTGCATCATAAAAGCGGATTCGATAGGACTCCCAAGAAGTTCTGTTATTTCTTCATTTTGATTTGCAAGTTTCATAGGATATTTATAAACATCCATTCCTTTCACTATAGAACTTATTCCAACAAACAAAGCGCCTATGAAAATAAAAAATAGCAATACTATTGTTAAGCAACCGGTAGGAACAAACCACTTCCAATTTTTATTCCACCAATTTGTATCCTGTTTTTCCTCTACCGTTATCTTTCCAGCAGGGATATGCCTATATTTTTTCTTAACAAAGTAATATATTAATGCACCTGTGAAATTTGTGAATATTATTAATAATAACCATAATGCCATCTGGTTCCTGTTTTCTATTGTAACTACACAATCATAGATCATAGAACCCCAAAAGAAAAACATAGATATAGGCGCTGTTATTAAAATTATTCCGGTAATTATTTGCAATAATAGTGATTCAATAAAAGGTGTATTCGAATCACCAGTCAACACCGCCGCTACAAATATAAAAACAAGGAGTACATAGCTTAACAGACTAGCTATTAAAGATATTTTTACAAGCTTATAAAATATTCTCATTTCATTTTTCCAATGTCTTGGCAGGAATTTCAATTAAATCAGGATCATGCCATAATTTTTGGGCTTTAACAAAGCAAATCCCATGCTTTTTTTTATTGCGTTCACTAGGGAAAGGATGGTGTGAAAAACCTATCGCAAAAGAGCTTTATAAATGCTCATAAACAGCGGGAAGCTGATAATAGTAAAAATTAAATTATAAATCATGGATTGACTTAAAAGTTCATGATCCCCTCCATAATTTTTGGCTATGAGCGGCAGGATAGTCGCGGACGGCATGGATGCCTGAAGAATAAGCAGGAAACCAACAGCTTCACCCGGCTTGAATATAAAGATGCCCAGCAGAAAGGCCGCCGGGACGACAAAAAGCTTAAAGATTACTGATTTTATAACGAAAGGATAGTTGATCTTTGCCTTTTTTTTGTAATGTACCAGGACAAATCCTCCAATGGATATCATTATCAGAGGAACGGAGGCATTTCCAATCAGCTGAATCGGATATCCTATAAAGTCCGGAATGTATTTTTTTGCGTGGAAAAAAACAGCAATAATCGAAAAAAAAGTTGTAATGGTTAACGGGTTTAGTATGAGCTTTGATACAGGGATATGTTCTTTTCTGCCTGTTGTCATTATTAGAGGGGAAAAAAGATAAGTTAGTAACCCGCTCATAAACCCGAAAAGAAACAGGAATAACAACATCTCGGTTTCTTTTTCTCCTTCAAAAAACAGAATTATTATCGGGAGGGGAAGGAAAAGGGAATTCTGAAAGGTTATAAGCGCGCGAAAAACACCTCTGTTATTTGTCAGGGATTTATCAACCGTCGAATAGATAAATGAGATAAGAAAAGCTACTGTACATAGGACAAGGCTGGCGAAGGGGAAAATCCACAGATTGATAAAATGTCCGGGATTTAAATTGTTGATTATGGTATAGAAGATTAAACACGGCACAGTAACATTTATTACCAGGTCGCTTAAAGTCTGAAGGCACTGTTCCCCCAGGATTCCTTTTTTCAGGATGTAAAAGCCAAGTATTCCAATCAGAAAAATTGAAAATATCGAAGTGAAGCTCTGTTCGAAAGCAATAAGGAAGTTTTGCATGGTTCTTATCCGGATTAGAATTTTTCCATTACCATAATGAAAAGTTCTCGGTTATATTTTTTTGCGTCTATGGTCTCTTCGTATGCAATCCTTGTTTGAAATCCCGGGATGAGCTGCAAATTGTAAATTTCCCTGAAATCGGGAGGGGTAAATATTCGAGTTTTTTGTCCTGTAATCTTATTAAAGAAAACTTTTGATGAATTCCCATTGGTAAATTTTTTATAAAGGGCATCATTTTGAGAAAAATAGGATATCATAAGGCGTCCGTTCGGTTTTAAAACGCGTGTTATCTCAGAAGCATAAGAAATAAAATCAGCTTCATTGACAAGCATTTCAGACGTAGAGATATCAAGGACATAATCAAAAAAAGAATCTTCAAAGGGGAATGGTTTTGTGATTTCCTGATTATAAAGATGAACATTCGCGGATAAATTTTCCCTAACAGCTTTTTCCTGGAAGTTTTTCAGAAGATCAAGGTTGGGATCTATCCCAAAGAAATTTATTCCCATTCTGGCAAAGACTGTTCCGTTAGCGCCGTTACTACAAAGGGGCTCAAGCATGGATCCTTCCATACTGAGATTGTGTTTCCTGGCATAATCCGCGAAGGCTTCGACCGCGCGTGACGGATTCTCCGATAAAAAATTTTTCTTGTTCGCTTGCATTTAAAACATGATATTTGAAAGGAGTCCATTTTTCAAGGTAATTAACCTGTGTTTAGTTTTGTGGGAAGATTAACGACCCTAAAGAATTTTATATTGTCTTCTACAGCAATCATTTGTGCATATTAAGCTATTTTCAGCCAACTTTATACCGGATTTGCATGATGGGCACGCGAGTATTTCCAGAAGCTTATTGTCTATCATGTTTGTTCTTCCTCATCGTTTACCTCGATTAACCCGGCAACTTTACTAATTATAACTCTATCCGCGGGAAGAAAATCAAGACTTTTAAGAGTTTCTTTATCTGCCCATATAAAACTGTGGCACTGATGTTTTACAGGAATGCCTTTTTTTATAGCGCAGATAAAAAAGTAAAGGCGGATATCTTTTTCAGGATAAGAAAACTCAACTGTTTCAAAGAGTTTTACTACCTGTATATCTACATCCAGCTCTTCTTTAAGTTCCCGGATGAGACAGTTTTCCCTGGATTCTCCTTCTTTGATTTTTCCTCCAGGGAATTCCCATTTAAATTCCATATGTGAGCCGGGTAGCCTTTGTGCGGCAAGAACCCTTTTTTTGTTGATTATGATAGCGGCGGTGACTTCGGTTATACTGTTCATAATATATCAATAATATCACTCACGATATGTTCAATGGTAAAGGTTAGCAAAAAGTGTTTACTGTGTCAATTACCTTTGATTGACTTTTTAAGACGGTTGGTTTATCCTACAAAAACCAGGTAAAAACAAGGGGGAAGGAATGAAAAAGATTTCAGGCTTGTTAATTTTAATGATGGTAGTGTTGTCTTCTTCAAACGTTACCGCGGCATTAAGAAAGAGTAAAACCTTATATGGCTTTTTGGAAAAGATAGAGACGTGTAAGGTTTATCTAAATGAGTTTGCGAATACGTCGGGTGAAAGCGGCGCGGGAGCTGAGATTCTAAACAAAACTATGGCAAAAGCCCTTGACGCGAGGATTACACAGAATTTCGTGGTAGTTAACAACCCTTCGGAAGCTGATATAATAATTAGCGCTGAGATAATTCAGTTTATGTATACTGATGAAGATCCTGCCTATGACGGAATCGTCGGTGTTGGCATGACACCTATTAATCCTGTTGGCCTGGCAGTGGATATGGCTATGAAGCAGTCTTATGTTGAAAATAAGGTGAGCTATTTGGTAACAGATAAAAATGGCGACAAGTTATGGAGCCGAAAAATCTACTCAACTGTTACAAAAAGCGATATGCTGGTGGAAGAGGCGGTTAATGTAATAGCAGAGAGGTCAATTAAAAACTTTTTTATAAAATGTTTAAAGAAACCAAGGCGATAAATAAAATTATAAAGATTGTATATTATTGAGAAGGGGTTGCTTTAAAGCAACCCCTTTCCTAACTTTCCAACTCTTTTTTTCTGCTATTCAGATGTTCAATGTATCTTGATGAACTTCCACCCATGTCCTGAACAGCCCTTTTGAGAGCCTCTTCGACTTCAGTGAGTGTCATTTTTGATATTTTTTTCTTTTTTACGGGCACGGTGCTTTCAGGTTGTTTTTCCTGTTTTGGCTCTTCTGTCATAGATCCCCCTGTTTAATATTTATGGATTTCAGGTTTTACGGTAACAAAGACTGTTTCCGAAACAATCAATAATAGACTATAAAGTAAAAGTTGAAAAAAATCATCAATTTTTATTATTTTTAAATTGCCTTAACCTATATGATGCATTACAATGAGAAACTAATCTACAAGAATGAAATAAAGAAACGCAAGGGAATAACAAGTATTATTGTTAAAAAGAAAGAGGAGAAAAATATGAAAATGACAGCGGTTTTTCTGTCTTGTTTGTTTATATTCGGGGCGCTTTGCGGTTTTGTTAATGACGCGGTTTTTGCGGAGGAGAACGGTGAGAATTTTCAATGGTGGCCTACAGATGCCAAGCCCGGTCCTGTTGAGGATGAAGATAAAGGGGGATACTGGTGGTGGCCTGACGTGCCGGGAAATATGAGGCCTTATGGGAACAGGGGATTTGTTTATGTCAGGAAGATAATTCCCGGAAGTCAGGGAGAACCTGCGATTGTGATAAAAAAGGTACTGAATAATGTTAAGATATATTTTGATACCGATAAATCGGATTTGCGTCCTGACGCGGTACCCGTTTTAAAAAGAGGGTTAGGCCTGTTGCGGAAAAACCCTGAGAGCACAATTTTGATTACCGGTAACGCCGATATAAGAGGAAAAGAAAATTATAATCTTAAGCTGGGTGAAAAAAGAGGGAAAACAGTAAAAGATTTTATGGTTCAAAACGGTATTCCCGAAGAAAGAATCAGGATTATAAGTCGTGGGAAGCTTGACGCGGTTGCTCCAGTGGGAGACATAAAAGGAATGCAGAGGGATAGAAATGCCCAGTTTATGGTAGCTGAAATTATTGAGGTTTCCATGTCTGAATGGTCAAAGCAAACGGAGCAGGAAGTGCAGGAAATTGCTCCTGAAGTTAAGGTTCAGATTAGTGAGTATACAGTTCAAAAAGGTGATACATTGTGGGAAATCGCTAATAAAGTCTATGGAGACTCAACAAAGTGGGCTAGGATATATGATGCTAATAGAGATCAGCTTGAGAACCCGAATGATTTAAAAGTCGGCAGAGTTTTACAAATCCCGCTTAACTGAATATAGTAGTAATAAAAAGGAAAGTTGAAAAATTACAAATTACAATAAACAAATCACAAACAAATTCCAAATTCAAAATTACAATAAAGAAAACATCAAGATGTATTTGTGATTTTGGTATTTGGTATTGTATATTGTTTGTAATTTGGTGCTTGTGTATTGTGATTTAAAAAGGTTTGTTTTCTTGCTCCTCAATGAAGTTTTGTTTCCCCTGAGATTGCAAACTTTCCTTGCCAAGGAGATTTACAAGGTATGTCTAATTTTGCTTATTGCAATAGCTGCAGGCAAACTGTACCTGCCGAATATGTTATACGCGGCAGCAATGTGTACCTTTCTAAGAAATGCCCGAAGTGCGGCATGAATGAGACCTTGATTTCAAGTGATGTGGACGCGTATAAGAAAAAGTTTGATTTTATGGGCGATGCGGTTTATGAGAGCTGTGGGTTAAATTGCCTGGAGTGTGAACATAAAGTTCCGAATATCGCGTTTGTGGAGCTTACGAACAGATGCAATATGAACTGTCCAATCTGTATTACCAATGTTCCGTCGATGGGATTTGAATTTGAGCCGGACATGGAATATTTTAAACTGATTTTTGAAGACCTTTCTAAATTAGATCCCAAACCCTCCATTCAGCTTTTTGGAGGAGAACCTACTGTGAGGGAAGATCTTTTTGATATTATCAGGCTTGCTAAATCTTACGGTCTTTCGGTAAGAGTTGTTACAAATGGCCTGAAGCTTGCCGATAAGAACTATTGTGAAAAGCTGATAGAAGAAGGGGTTTCAATTCTCATATCATTTGACGGGTTTAACAAAAAAATGTATGAAATGTTCAGAGGAATGCCTGAGGCGTTGGATCTTAAATTGAAAGCTCTTGAAAATCTTGCGCGGAGAAAAAGCGGCAAAGTTATTTTAATGACCGTAGCTTCAAAGGAGCAGGACAGCGAAGATTTGAAGAAATTGTTTGATTATTGTGTAAAAAACAAAAAGATTACAAGAGGTATTTTTATTATGCCGCTGGCGCATATGTGGTCGCCTGAAAGGCTGGACTATAATCCTGAAAGGACTACTCCCGAAGATGTAGAACACATGGTTGATGACGCAGTGGGAGGCGGCCTTGAGTTTGTTCCCCTGGGTTCTCTTGACACAAAGGTTTTTAATAGGATCCTTAAATTGAAAGATATGCCTTTTGTTGGTGTGCATCCTAACTGTGAGAGTATAACGGTTCTTGTTTCGGACGGGGAAAGGTTGTTGCCTGTGTCGAAATTCCTGAAGAAAGGTTTATTTGGCCTTATAAACGATTTGAGGAATATCGGGAAAGATATTTCGGGACAGAAAGAGATAGGGCTTTTATTCAAGATTAAGGCTTACATGGCCCTTATTAAAATCTTGTTCTGTAATTTTGATTTCGGGGAGGCGGTTGGCCAAAAAGGAGTTAAAGCATTTTTCAAATGGATGAAGATAGCCGGTAGGTTAATCTCAGGAACGAAGCTTAAGGATGTAATTAGGGCAGAGACCAGAATGAAAGGGGCTCTTCAGGTGATGGTGCTTCCGTTTGAAGATTATGATACAGCTGAAGCTGTACGGCTGAAAATGTGCACTTCCTGTTTTGTTTACCCTGAAGATAGGAATGGAAACGTTAAGTATATTCCCGTTTGCGCGTGGGAAAAAAACAAAAAGATTGCGATGAAAAAAGTTGCCGAGTTGTTTAATAAGCCGGGTTTTAATAAAGGATTGTCCAGGAAGTAAAATGTGGAAGAAGACATTCAAGAGCGTATGTCCTGTTTGTGACCGACCCGTTGACGGGTTATTCTATGAGGAAAACAACCAGGTTTTCCTAAAGAAAACCTGTCCTGAACACGGAGAAGTTAGGGACCTTGCTTCATCAGATGCTAAGCTTTTTTCCGGAAAGATGGCTCTTGTCCCCGAAGATTATTCAGAGAAATGCAGTCTGGAAAAATGTGGTTCGGGGATATTCGCCTGCCAGGATCATTTCGCCAGAAAAGCTCCAATAACATTTATAGAGATTACTCCCCGATGTAACATGAGCTGTCCCGTGTGTTACATAGACGCAAGTACAAAAGGAGGGGATATTCCGCTTGAAGATATAAAAAAAATGATTTCAAAAATCAAAAAGCATGATCCTGGAACCCATCTGGTTCTTATAGGGGGAGAGCCGACGATTCATAAAGATTTTTTTAAAATACTTGAAGCTGTCCGGGAAGCCGGCCTTATAAAAAGGTGTTATCTCGCGACCAACGGCATAACACTTTCCAGTGAAGAGTTTTGCAAAAAGGTGTACGACGCGGGAATAAGATGGTATTACCTTGCGTTTGACAGTGTGGACAAAGAAAAGTGTAAGCTGATAAGGGGAAGTTATAGGTCGTATGAAGCATCCAGGAAGACTATTGAAAATTTAAAGAAATTTAAACGCGCGAAAATTGTACTTTCCGTTACGGTGGTTAAAGGGGTAAACGATAAAGGCCTCCCGGCTGTTCTTGATTTTGCGGTAAGAAACAAAGATGTTGTTAAAAGAATTTCTATTTCCGCGGAAGTCTTTTGCGGGAGACAGACATCATCAGAAGATTTGCTTAAAAAGAGAATAACATCTGAATGTATAGAGAGTATACTAAGAGGAACTATTGGCAATGGCGCGGCGACCATGTCACTGGCGCTTTACGGTACAATACTTAAACCGCTCAATCTTGCCGGACTTCTTCCTAAGAGAACAGGAATTTATACCATGCCGCATCCGTTATGCGGAAATATTGGTTTTTTGGGCAGGGCCGATGACGGCGCTTATTTTTCAGTAATAGGCCTTGCGATTAAAAATTCCGCGGCTGATTTATATAAGTACGGTAAAAAGGTTAAGGATTTTTCAGTTAGGATGGAGAAAATAAAGAAAATATTGTGCTCAAATCTTTTTGGCAATATCCTCTGGAAGCTTATAGTTTTTTGTTATTATGTTCCGGTATATTTCGGGATGATTCTTACTTTTATTAGACCTTCATTTGTTTTCAAGGCGGTTATGGCCTTCCCAAAATCGGTTTTTACAGGAAGAAAGGTGAGTGAATGCCTACTTGGCAAAGACATGGTAGAGATACATTATTTGGTTAGTTGTGATAAGTATAACTTTGTCTGGGAGAGGATGCCTTATTGCGCTACACACCATTATAGAATAGATGCCGGCACAAAAAAAGTTACCAAAATGTGCGGTTGTTATGTTTTTCCTTTCCGAAATTACGCCGATTCATGTAATACAATGGGATAGTTTATTTAATTACGAATTAAGAATCGTAAAGCGCGGGTTGTGACTTATTCGGTATTCCTGATTTGTGATTGGTTTAACCATGAATTTTCTAAAAAAGATAAAAAAGAATAAATCCATTACAAGTCTAAGAAGATATCTCGTTTATGTTATATCTATTTTTTTCTTATTTACGGTGAAACACCTTCCGTGGAAGCTGGTTGTTTGTCTGGGCCGGTCTTTGGGAAATTTCGCGTTTCATATTGTCAGGTATGCCAGAAAAAGAACGCTGGATAGCCTTGCCGGGGTTTTTGGGCGAGAGAAAGAGAAAAAAGAAATTTTCCAAATTGCGAAAAATGTGTATAAAAACATTGGCATTACCGCTCTTGAATTTCCTAAAATGTCGTCTATGACAGATAAAGAATTTTTCTCAACGGTTGATTATGAAAAGGAACAAATAGATTTGCTCTGGAGCCTTCTAGAGAAAAAAAAGGGGGTTATTTTCGCGAGTGCTCATATGGGGAACTGGGAAATGCTTGCGGGATTTGGCGCCCGCCTTGGATTTAAAATGTCAGTTCTTTTCAAACCATCTACCAACCATTATCTCAATAACATCGGGTTTAGATTAAGAGGCAAAAATCAATTGATAGATATAACAGAGAATCTGCAAGTAGTGACAAAAAGATTAAAGGCTAATGAAGTAATATGTATTCTCTTCGATGAAAATGCCAGGAAAAGGGGTGTGAAGCTCAATTTTATGGGTCGGCCGGCTTCTACTTATAAAGGGCCGGCTTATTTTTCTCTCAGGACAGGATGTCCTATAGTATGCCTGTATTTTATAAGAGGAAAAGATGGTACACATAAATTTATTATTGAAAGAACTATCTATCCCAAAAGGTCTAAAGATCTTGAGAAAGATATTATTAAAATTATGAATGAAATGAATGCCAGCCTGGAACTTATGATAAAAAGATATCCAGACCAGTGGAACTGGATATATAAACGGTGGGAAACCTGAAGTTATATGACTTTATTTTTCCCTGCATTTATGCTATTTTTATCTTTTATTTTTCAATTAAAACTAAGGACAGGCAGATGAAAAATATAATTGTTACGGGCGGTGCCGGTTTTATAGGTTCAAACCTTGCGATGTATCTTCAGGAAAAGGCGGAAGATATCCATATCATTGTTGTTGATGATTTCCGGCAGGCAAGTTTCAAGGCCCTTGAGGGGTTTAAAGGAGAGATTATTGCTTGCAATGTCGCTGAGAAAGAGTGGCTTTTAACATTCAAAGATAAAAAAGTTAGCGCGATTTTCCATCTTGCGTCTATTACTGATACAACAGTTGTAGATGAAAGGAAAATGATGTTTGATAATGTTGAAGGCTTTAGGAATATATTGGAGCTTGCGGTGGGAAAGGGCGCGGATGTTGTATATGCCTCGTCCGCCGCGGTTTATGGAAACCAGGACTTGCCTATGAAAGAAGAGGATGGCGGGAAACCCAATAATATATATGGTTTTTCAAAGTGGGTAATGGAAAATCTGGCAAAAACCTATTCCGGTAAAATTAAGGTCGCGGGCCTTAGGTATTTCAATGTTTTTGGCCCGAACGAGTATTATAAGGGAAATGCGGCCAGTATGATTTACCAGCTAGCTTGCCAGATGATGGATGGGAAGAGGCCGAGAATTTTCACAGCGGGAGAACAGAAAAGGGATTTTGTGTATGTTAAAGATGTTGTTTCAGCGACGTTTTCTGCCCTTTCCGCGAAAAGCGGCACGGTTGTAAATATTGGAAGCGGCAAATCTACTTCGTTTAACGAGGTGATAGATGCTATCAACAAAGCGCTTGGGACCAGCCTTAAGCCGTCATATTTTGATAACCCGTATGATTTTTACCAGGACTTCACGGAAGCGGATCTTTCAAAAGCAAAAAAAGAAATAGCCTATGAGCCTGCTTTTACCACTGCTGAGGGGATAAAAGATTACATAACAAAATATCTGATAGAGGCTAAAGTGTAGTTATAGGTTGGCAATTAAAAAAAATGCTTGCAAAATTCGGGAAAATCCATAAACTTGATTTCGCTTTGTTGAAAATTGCCGCTGAAGGTGATTTTCTGTTTATATCTTAATTGGGGGGTGGGAAGTTTTAACAAATTAAAAAGGGTGATTGAAATGAAAGGTTTGGATAAATATGAAAAAGGTGTTTTCTGCAGAGAAGGTAATACCGTTTTTGCGGGCAGGCATCTTCTCCTGGAATTCTGGGGTGCTAAAAACATTAACGACCTTCATATTATTGAAAAAGCCCTGACAGATGCTGTAAAAGCATGCGGCGCGACCTTACTCCAAATTAAACTGCACCATTTTACCCCCTACGGCGGTGTCTCAGGCGTTGCCATTGTCATGGAATCACATTTTACTATTCACAGCTGGCCTGAATTTGATTATGCCGCGATAGATATTTTTCTCTGCGGAGACCGCGATCCTTATAAAGCAATCCCGGTGCTTAAAGAAGTATTCCAGCCCGATAAAGTGGATATTCTTGAATTTAAAAGAGGTATAGTAGAGAAATAATAGAAAATGTCTAAGTGGATTTATGAAACATTATACACTGATTTAAAGCAGGGCTTTAAGGTAAAAAAAGTTCTGTATAAATCCAGAACTGAATTTCAGGATATGGAGCTCGTGGAAACTTCCCGGTTTGGAAGGGTGCTCGTTCTGGATGGAGTGGTTCAGACTACGGAGAAAGACGAGTTTGTCTATCATGAAATGCTTACACACGTTCCGCTTCTGACGCACGGAAACCCCAAAAAAATTCTTCTTATAGGGGCCGGAGACGGAGGAATTTTAAGGGAAACTTTAAAGCATCCGGTAGATGAAGTAGTAATGGTTGAGATTGACAGGGCAGTATTGGATTTCAGTAAAAAGTATTTGAGGTCAATATGTAAAAATGCTTTTTCGGATAAGCGGCTGAAACTTATAATTGATGACGGCGCGAAATTTGTAAAAAAAACAGACGCGAAATTTGATGTTGTAATAATAGATTCCACTGATCCGGTTGGGCCGGCGAAGTGCCTGTTTACCTTGGATTTTTTTAAAGGGGCCTCGAGGATACTTTTAAAGAAGGGTATTATGGCAAGACAAACAGGTTCTCCCTGGCTTCAATCTGGTGAGTTTCGTAACTCCTGCGGGAAAAGTGAAGCTGCGTTTAAGTATTATGAGCCATATCTGATGGCTACTCCGACATATTATGGAGGATTTTTCAGTTTAATAATTGCTTCTAACGGTGTAAATCTTAACAGGGACAAAACAGATTTTAATCGCATCGAAAAAGAGTATAAGAAACTTAAGCTGAAGACGAAGTATTATAACCCGAAAGTGCACTACGGAGCATTTTGCCTTCCGGGATATGTTAATAAAATGAGGAGGAAACGGAAGAAATGAAAGAATTAACCAAAGATAAACGCTGTGAAGAAACGACTGTAAACAGATCCTTTGGCGTCGAAACAGTAATTGATCTTTATGGGTGTGACTCTCAGATAATGCGCTCGGAAGCAAAGCTTAGAGAATATGTTGACAAACTATGCCAACTGCTGAAAATGGTAAAATATGGTGATACCATCACTCCGTATTTTGGTTTGAACAATGATCACACAGCCGGTTATTCCTTACTTCAATTTATTGAAACAAGTTCTATTACGGGGCATTTTTCGGAAAATACCAATGCCTCCTACATTAATATCTTTTCATGCGGTGAATATGACGCGGAAAAAGCGGCAGAATTCACAAAAGATTTTTTTGGCGCAAAAAGAATGATAAAAAGAATTATTGAAAGGAAATAAAAAAACAGTATCTATATTAGTATCGAGTATTGTGTATTGAGTAAAAATCAAATTACAATATACCAGCGTAATTAAATTCAAATGTCCCCCGAGGAATTCGTAGAATTCCCGGGACTGAGTCCTCGAAATTTCTCTGAAATTCCAGAGGGAAACTTCAAATATCAAATGAAGCCCAAAAACTAAAAACCTAATCTTTAAATTCTAAACTTTGAATTTTAATCTTTTCTCTTTCAGTCTTTTTTTTATGCTTTTCGTATTTCCTCTGTGGTTCAAAATTTTCTTTCGTTTGTTTTCGCGATATACTATATACGACATACTATACACGTCTTTTTTTTATTAACCATTCCTTAACAAACATTAACATAGGCGGATGTTCATCTTTGGTTGTAATAGTAATTTTAAGTTGATATATGTATTTTAGAGTTAAATGTTGACAAGGATCGTTAAATGATGTAAGATATGGTTTCAATAGGGTTCTTAGTGTGTGTTTATGTTAATGTACGTGGATTATATTAGAGGTAATTAAGAGTTATGGGTGAGCATAAAGAGAAAGAGTTGATGACAGAAAAAGAAGTCAGGGAAATGATTAGGATTTCCCGGACAACATTGTGGAAACTGCGGAAAAACGAAGGTTTTCCCTTTACCAAGGTCGGCCGCCAGTATAGATATTCCAAAAAAGAGATTCTGGAATGGATGAAGGAAATAAAGGGAAAGAAGATTGAAATTAAGGCAGTTAAGCCGCGTCATGAAGTATCGGCGGGCAAGCCGCG
>CBDURG010000031.1:0-17504 GCA_965369805.1 uncultured bacterium | reverse complement strand
AGAGCCATTTTTTCTTCTTCAAGCTTCTTAACCTTTTTAAGTATCTCTTTTTTTCCGGAACTCAGAGTCTCGAGTTCATGAGAAAGGCCTGAGAGCTTCTCTTCGATTTGCTTTGTCTTTTCCCTTTCCAGATCAAGTTCTTTTACAAGTTTTTGAGCCAGGCTTATTTGCCTATCAAGCTCTATTTTTAACTGGCCCTTTTCTTTCTTCTCAACCTGAAGATCATCCGCAAGCCTTTTTGCTTCCTCTCTTTTCTCTGTTAAATCTTCCTTTGCTTTCTTTAGACTGTTCTTTGTTTGATCAAGTTCATTGACCGTCCTGATAATATTTTCCCCCAGGCTGGAAAGAAGATTATCTCTTTCTCCGGGAATTGCAAGTTTTTTAAGAACATCTTCTTCGGAATTTTCAAGCCCAAATTCAACAGCGGCTTTTGAAATACAACCGGTAAGGGCGTCAGCTCTCTCTCTTTCGTTGATTTTATGTGAAAATAATACTGCCGTTACACCAAGACATACTACACTTAATATAGACACAATTATTATTCCACCTTTAACAAGTCTTCCCATGAAAGAACCCTCCAGAACCACTGTTTAATAAATGGCAAAACGCTAAGAATGAATTCTATTATCTGCCATCTTAAAAGTCAAATGATTTTTTAGACACTTAAGTCGAGACTGCTATCACTTTTCGGGGGAAAGAAGCCTTGATATCTCTCTTTCAGCTTCCTCTAAATCTGCCAGAAAGTGCATAGGATTAAGAGAAAGGATCCCCAGAGCCATTGCTAAATCCCTGATCTTTCTATCCGATGTTATAACTGTTAATTCTTTTTTGCTTTCAGCGTTATAAACAGCTCTTTCAATCGCGGTATCAGCAGTTATCTCTTTTGAGGTAAAAATCACCTTAAAGCGCGGGCTGCCTTCGATTTTGTCCTTACTCCAGATTTTTCCATCAAAATAGACCTCAATTATTATATCTTTAAAATCAGCCAGCATTTGGAGACTCCGGATAAGCTCTTCCCTCATACCGTCAAATGTCTTTGAGTTAAACACATTCTCTTTCTTCCAGGAATGAAGCATATTATAACCATCTATGAGATATTTTTTCATAAATAATAGACACACATATGATACCCGCCGGCAGGCACAACGCCCGATATATACAATTAAGATTATAATAGCCCCAAAGATAATATCACGTGTTTTTTACTTTACCTCAGGATTATCATTCATTATAATCGTTTTTTCAAATCATTACAAAGGAGAACTTCAGTATGCTTATAAAAATGCATAAATATTCAAAATATATCCTTATCGGGATATTAGTTCTTATCATTCCTGCCTTTGTTTTATGGGGCGGAGGCGGAGGCGGCAGCCCCGAAGGACCAATTAAAGGATTTATCTTTGGCAAACCCGTGGACAGCAATGAATATTCTTCCAGCTTAAAAGGAGCGGCCTCCTGGAAAATCATCAGCTTATGCCTTCTCTATAAAGTCCAGAATTATGAAATAATCCTCGCGAACAGACAGATTCTTGAAAGCATACTATCCCAGGAAAGCGCCTTGAGAAAAGAAGCATGGGATAGACTGCTGTTCGAAAAGGAAGCCGGGGATATGGGAATACTCGTATCGGACAAGGAAGTGAAAAAATGGATCGCAAGGTTTCCTCTCTTTCAGACTTCAGGCCATTTTGCTGAAGATAAATTCAATACGGTGCTCCGCTCTCTCTTTTTTAACAGCACTCAATCCGGGTTTATAAAAGAACTTAAGCGAAGCCTTTTAATTGAAAAACTGCAAAACCTGATAGCTACCAACATAATGGTAACTGACAGCGAAGTAGAAAAATCTTACATAAAAGAAAATGAAAAAAGGGATATTTCTTTCCTGTCCTTTCCACACAAAAACTACGTTGACAAAGTTTTCCACACCAAAGAAGAAATTGAGCAATACTATAAAAACAACAAAGAGCTTTTCAGGGTAGATGAAAAAGTAAAAGTAGACTACATAACACTTAAAATCAATGATAAAGATCCGACAATAAATATCACTGACGCGGAAAAAGAAGCATTTTACAGCAAGAATAAAGAGCGCTTTAGAAAAAAGGATAAGTCTCTTAAAACATTTGATGAATGCGAAGAGGATATCTCAAGAACCCTTACAATGAAAAGAGCTTCCGATCTTGTGTCAAATAAACTTACGGATATCTTTTTCGATATCGATAGCGGCGAGTTGTCAGCGGAAGAAGCCGCTAAAAAGCATAATGTCCAGCTTAAAAAATCCGATTTTTTCACACAGGCTGAATCAGTTACGGGTATTTTCAACTCTATAATGTTCGCGAGAGTCGCGTTCACTACCGAGATTAACAAGGTATCCGCGCCCGTCTTTCTCGGAAATGAATTCATGATACTTATTCCCAGGGCGAAAATGCCGTCAAAAATCCCCCTATTTGATAATTGTAAAAATACGGTCGAAGAATCGCTGAAAATCTCAAAAGCAAAAGAGCTGGCATATAAAGAGGCCGGTATATCAAGGAAAAGGATGGAAGAAAAAATTCAAAAAACTCCGGATATCCCGTTAGAAAATATAGCAAAAGAACTCGGTTTTTCCGTTGAAACTTCTAAATCCGCTTCCGTCTCCTCCAAAATACAGGAGGTTGACGCAAGCCCTCAATTCAATAATGTTGCATTTTCAATCGGTGAAAACATTTTAAGCGAACCGGTAGAAATTATGTCAGGAACAGTAATCCTCTGGATAACCAATACAGAAAAACCGGATATGTCTGCTTTTGAAGAGCAAAAAGAAAACTATAGAGAAAAAGTTCTCAGAGAAAAACAACAGATTGTTTATAATGAATGGCATAAAGGCCTTGAGAAAAAAGCTGATATCCAGGATTTAACGGCAGAACAAGAAGAAACGTAGAAATGGACTATATATCATAACACCGTCTGGGCTTTGAAAATTCCCACGCAGTGCCTGATTGTTTTGAAATCGCAAAGTTATATGAACAGTTTGCCTTAATTAGCCTCTTCCTCAACGGTTCATCAACACTGATAACAGCATTTTTAAACCCGGCTCTTTCAACATCCGCTTGAAAATATTGCCATATCTCTTCAACTTCCCGACGGACAGCAACAGAGTTATCTATATTATAATCAGACTTATATTTAAGCATCAAAGCAATATTATCCCCAGTGCAAGATACCTCTCCGACCCCTATCAGTTTTATTTTTTTTCCTGATGGAAGCTTGTGCAAAATATAATCCGGTACTTGCTCATCACAAGAAGCCAGGAGAAAAACTAAAAGGAACAATCCAACAAAACGAAACAGCATAACAGAATTCCCTTTAAAACAGACTATAGACAATCAAATTTTCTTAGAGTATTACACGCGATTATCCCAAAATTTGCATTAGAAAACAATATTTATAACAAAAACATTTCAACGGACAAATTTTTAGGGATACCCCGATCCCCTGCAATCTGAAAGATTGCGGGGACTTAATCCTGGGAATTCTAAACGAATTCCACAGGGCAAGCATGATTAAATCTTTCTAAGATTTAATCAGTCGGCCCTTCGGGCAGATTTTGCATTAGCAAAATCTGGGATTATATATACAAGCTATTTTTATAACTCCTGTTTTTCATATATCCATGATTATTTTTATTTTTTGTCCGCATTTTAAACATTTATTATCTTTCACCGAGACAATTCTGGTGTCATAACCGCTTCTTCCTACAAGAACCTCTCCACAGGAAGGGCATTTAGTATCCAACGTGCCAGGAGGTAAATCCGCATTTCCTATGTAAACGTAATTAAGGTGTTTTTTAGCGATAGAATACGCTCGCTCAAGAATAGCATCCGGCGTGAAAGGAGTATCAAACTTATAATTCGGGAAATATCTGCTTATGTGAAATGGTGTATCCTTTCCGATTTCTTTTTCTATCCACTTGCACATTCCTTCAATTTCCTGAACAGAATCATTTTCCCCGGGAACAATAAGATGGGTAATTTCTACATGGCAGTGTCGGGAAGACAATCTTATAGTATTCAGAACGGGTTCAAGGCTCCCTCCACACAAACACCTGTAATAATCTTCTCTGAAAGATTTAAGATCTATGTTCATCGCGTCAATCAAAGGCAAAAGCTCTTCCAGAGGTTTCGGTTCTATATAACCGTTTGTTACCAAAACATTTTTAAGATTCTTCTTTCTGCAAAGTTCAGCGGAGTCCCTGACATATTCATACCATATTAGGGGTTCCGAATATGTATAGGCAATACCTATGGAATTTTTTTTAAGAACCCGGTCAACCAATTCTTCAGGAGAAATGTAACTGCACACAGCTTCCACATCCTGCGAAATCTGCCAGTTCTGGCAATAAGGGCAATGAAAGTTGCAGCTTACTGTGCCCACGCTTAATATATCTTTCCCCGGATAAAAATGATACAGAGGTTTTTTTTCTATAGGATCAAGTGCTAAACTGCTTACACAGCCATAAATCAGAGTGACAAGCTTCCCGTTGGAGTTCTTTCGTGTCCTGCACACTCCGAGACAACCTTCGGAAAGAAGACATCTGTGCGGGCATAAAGTACATCTGATTTTATCCCCCTCCTTAACGCCAAAAAGAGCCTCTTTCTCTCTCATCCAAACTCTCCACGCTAAACAATTCTCTTCATACTCCTTTTACCATACAACGCTCTACATAAAATTCAACAAGTCTCTTCATTTCGTATATTTCTTCCTTTGGATACGGTTTTATTTCCCTGAGAGATGTACTATAGCAGTTCTTTGGATTGAACTGCTGGAGTGAATATTTTTTCGCGCCTTCTATTGATTTCGCGATTTCAACAATATTTTTTTTGTTTATATAAACCGGGCACAGTGTCGTGCGAAATTCATAATCAATCCCCGATTTTTTAATCAGGTTTATCGATTCCACTAATTTCAAAATATCAACATTGTTTACACCTGTAACGCGCGAATACTCCAGGGCATTCAACGGAGCTTTTATATCCATCGCGATATAGGCAACCAGCTGTCTGGCAATAGCTTTTCGCAAGTCCTCGGGAAAATAACCGTTCGTATCGATTTTAACTTTAATACCGCTATTCTCTAACATTTCAAGGCAATTTAACATTCCTCTGCTCATGAAAGGCTCGCCGCCGCAAAGGACAAGTCCGTCAACCCAGCCCTTCTTCTCATCCAGATACCTGCACACATCATCCCAGCTGACGGAATCAAGTTCATCGGGTTTTGTAAAAAGTTCATATGAATGGCAATAAGGGCACCTGAAATTACACCCCGGCAAAAATACCTCCGAAGAAATCAGGCCATCCCACTCTATCAGAGTGTTTTTTATAAAACCCTTAATGTCAGGAAGAGGCTTCATTAACAACATCTTTTAAAATTAAAAAAACACAATATTTTCAAGCCACAGAAACTTAGAGTCCACAGAGCGTTATAAACTAATTCTTTTATTTTTTCTCTGTGGCTAATTTTTGCTTAGTTAAAATTGGAAAAATGCGTTTTAAATTCTTCGGATCTGGGAACTTCTCCATCCCACCTGGCTATTTGACGATTGTTTCTTTCAATTATAGTGGCAGGTATATTCAAAACGTCATTGAAAGCCCCTTCTGCCATTCCTTCGACGGTATCCATATCGAAAAACACAAGTTCAACTTTATCCCTGCAATCCCATTTTTCAAGAAAATGATTGAATTTGTTTTTTGTTGTTTCACACTTTGCACAATTTGATTTCCCAAAAATTTTTATTTTCATAAAAACTCCTTCCTCTTTATATTGTCCATTAAATAATTTCTACTCTTTTTTACAAATTACAAAGTATAGCTTCCTTTCTGTCTGTCTTTAAGCTCTCCCAGCTTGCTTTTATTCCAGTTTTCTATTCTTGAAAAATACCCGACAATCCGGGTCACATGATAAATATCTTTTCCCTGATAAACCTGAGATTTAAGCATTTCCCAATCGTTTTTCTCTATAACATCCTTTGAAAAATGAGAATGCGCACCTCGACAAGGATCCTTTACGAATATTCCGTCAACTTTTCCATATTCACCGTCACACCACTCCAGACCTTCTCCTATACATCTGTCTACAAAACTTATAATCTCCATGTTTATTTTCCTTTATCTTAAGCTTTTACTTTTATTTTTTCTGTTTTTGTTCTAGGCTCGCGTTTTTTTGCCGCAAAACGATCTCTTTTCCACTTTATTGATGAAGTTTTTTCCTTAAGCGTTTCAATACCCGGAATGCGAACAGCGGAACAATTCGGGCAAGAATTCTTAATACCTATAAAACTTTTTTTGCACTGGCGGCAAATAGTAAATTCCGGCGATATTGTAATCTGCGCCGCCTGAGTCTTTTCAAAGGTTTTTCTCACAAGATTAAGAACACTTTCCGGAGAAGGAAGCTTTTCACCCACAAAAGCATGAATTATGGCTCCCGATTCTATCATGGTATGAAACTTTGACTGCTTCTCAATCCTTGTAACTATATCCACCTCCGCGTCAGCGCGGAGATGAATTGAATTTGTATAATAGTATTCATCATTTTCAAAATCGCCTTTTACATACTGCCTGGCTTCAGGAAAAGCCCGCATATCAACTTTCGCTAACCGTCTAGTCGCGGATTCGGCGGGAGATTCCTCCAGGCTAAATTTAATCCCATATTTCTTTTCTGCCTGTTTCGCGAGAAAAAACATATGGGCAATAACTTTCAACCCAAACTTCAGAGCATCTTCATTTTCGTGAAGCTCTTTTCCCATAATAAACTGTGTTGCCTCGTTTAAACCCATTATCCCGATTATGTACGTACACTGCTCGAGGTCAATATAGGGTCTTCCATCCAGAGCCGTCCTCCCGACTTCCCACATTGGCGCTCCGGGATATCTCATGAGTTCATTAATAAACTCTTTCTTCTCAAGATGGGCCTTAACACACAATCCCACGCACCTTTCCACTTCTTTAAGTAAGCCTTTTATATTTCCCTGCCCCGCCCGGTAAGCCGCCTGGGGAAGATTAACCGTCACATTCTGAAACCCGCAGAAACGCATGCTCTCTGGATGTTCGAGCATATAATTGTCTTTTATCTTGGTTCTCAGCCTGCAACAGGCCGAGAGCGTCACCTCGTCCCTATCAAATATAAAATACGGTGTCCCATTCTCACTGGCAATTTCACAGGCATATTTCAAAATCTCAAACTGCGCGGGATCCTTAAACGTTTCTTCATTAACGTGAAAATCGCATTTTGGAAATGCGAAAATTCTTCCGCCGTTGTCGCCTTTTAACCACACTTCAAGCATGGCTTTCGCAAACATCTGGGTTTCTTTCTCGTATTCACTATAAGTTTTACCAGTATATTTTCCTCCGGGGCCTATAGCAGGAATCTTTTTCATATAATTAGGAATGCCTGTGTGAATATTAAAATCGAGAAAAAGTGTCTGTCCGCCGCGGGAAAACGCGTTCTGAGATCCACTAAAAATAAGATATTGTGCTTCCTGCTTCATTTGTTCATATGACATACCGACAAGATAAGGCGCATAAAATACATTAATATAACCTACTCCCAGTGCTCCCGCGTAGTATGCCTGCATAGAAGCAAGAAAAGTATTAAGATGCCCTGTAAGCGTCCTGGCGTGTTTTGCGGGAGCCGATGACGTATCAAGGTTCGCAAGCTGAAGTCCATATTTCTTAAGGTATTCAAGAGAATGGCTTGAACAATAGACCCTCGTCGGATAGCCAAGGTCATGAAGATGTATTTGCCCCTTCAGATGAGCTTCGGAAATTTCCTCACTAAAAACCCTTTCAAGAGCATACTGTTTCAGGGTTGTTTCCGCTATCGACAGGTTAATAGCCTCTGGATTATTTGTTGCTATGTTGCTGTTCTCTTTACTCTTCGACATAATAAGCTGTTCAAGGTCATAGGTCGGCATACCAATAATGGATTGAGTTTTTAGTTTAGTATCATAACCTCTTAAAAATAATTCATTATCAACCAATTCTCTTATGAGTGATGTGGAGAGTTGATTCAAACCCGAATTAAAAATTTTCTTTTCAACTGCCGCCGCTATCTCTTCCGCGACATGTTGCGAAAAACGCGCTTCCCTTATCAAAGCAAGAACTATCCTGGCCCTGTCCCACTTAAACATCTGATCTTTCGAAGACGGGGAAACCATTAGGGAAAGGTCTGTGGAATTACCCGAATGCACAATTTTTTTTCTGACTTTAAGTTCCTGTCGTTTCCTCGCCCGCGAATCCCTGTAAAGAATATAAGCTTTTGCCGTCCTGGCATGCCCTGTTTCAATAAGTATTTTTTCAACTATATCCTGTACTTCCTCAATATTCGGGACAGAACCAGAATAATTCCTGCGGAGATAAAAAGCACCCGCTTCCGCAAGTTCCTCGGCAAGTTCCCTGTTTTCACCACCAACGGCTTTCGCGGCTTTGAATATAGCTGCTGCTATTTTATTCTTATCAAACGGAACAAGTCTGCCGTCCCTTTTTCGAATATAGGTTCCCTTATCAGCCTCTTTTATCATTCTTTTTACCCTCACTCAAAATACCTGTTATTTCCGACATAAACTGATTAACGTCTTTAAACTGCCTGTAAACGGAAGCAAATCTTACATAAGCGACATCATCCAGTAGCTGGAGTTTGTTCATTACAAGCTCCCCTATCTTCTCGGATTTAATTTCTTTTCTGCCTTCTGTTTCAAGTTCCTGCTCAACTTCATCAACCAATTGTTCAATCCTGTCTATACCTATTGGCCTTTTCTGGCAAGCTTTAAGAACACCTTCAAAAATCTTGTTTCTATCAAAATCCTCACGAATATTTCCTTTTTTAACAACAGAAATAGGAACTTTTTCAACTCTTTCATATGTGGTAAATCTTTTTGAACACTTAAGGCATTCCCGGCGTCTCCTTATGACATTTCCATCATTGGATGACCTGGAGTCTACCACTTTATCCTCTTCATAATCACAATACGGACACCGCATTCCTAACACTCCAAAGCTAATGACAGTTTAGAAAAAAAGTAGTATATATAGTGCTTTTACTAACCTATCACACCATATATAGTGTGTCAACATTGTTTTTATTTTTCTTGTGAAGTTTCCATTTCTACTTGATATGTCGGGGGTTAGAACAAGAAAAAATGTAAAAATAAAAAACTTAAAAACCTTTTCCGACAAGATTAACAAGATTCTTAAGAGGATGGATATCTTATAATTTACGGCTTACTTATTATTTGTCTGCTTTATGTTTTTTCGGTATCTATGTGGTTTATCTTTTTTCTTTTCTTTGAATTCTTCTATTTTAATATCTGCTTCCTTAAACATCTTTACGGCATTTTCATCCGGATAACCTTCCTTAATAATTACTTTTCTGATACCGGAATTTATAATCATCTTAGCGCAGAGGATACATGGATGCACTGTGCAGTAGAATGTACCGCCTTCAATATTTATACCGAATTTTGCCGCCTGAATCAGCGCGTTCATTTCCGCGTGAAGACCGCGGCAAAGCTCATGCCGCTGTCCGGAAGGAATCTTTTCCTTCATTCTGAGACATCCAACCTCTACACAATGTTTTAATCCTGCCGGAACACCATTATAGCCGGTCGTAAGGACATGTTTGTCTTTTACTATAACAGATCCGACTTTCCTTCTAAGACAGGTCGAGCGATGGGAAATAAGACAAGCAATCTGCATAAAATATTCGTCCCAGGAAGGACGTTTATCCTTAGTTTTTAGTTCGCGTTTTTTCTCTTTTTTCAACATGTAACGGTTACCTTTTAGTAGATTAGCGGCAAATAGCAAAATTACAAATTACAATAAACAAATCCAAAATTCAAATAATCAAAACCTTAAATATATTTTTCGTTTCGTAATTGTTTATTAGAAATTGTTTGCCCTGTGAAATTTAAATAATTTCCAGGATTAACTCCCCTATAGGGGAGAATTTGTTATTTGTATATTGGCGTTTACTTTAGCATCTTTCTCTTTTATTGTCTTCCAATAAGGCACTTATACATCGGAAACGCCTCACAAAGCTTTTTGACTTTCTTTTTTATTTCATCCGCGACTTTTTCATCCTCAGGCAAAGAAAGGACTTCCGAAATAAATCCGCCGATAAGTTCCATCTCTTTTTCTTTCATTCCCCTGGTTGTTGCCGCGGGCGTCCCTATTCTTATCCCTGAAGTTATAAATGCCGATTTAGTATCAAACGGTATCCCATTTTTATTTACAATCAAACCGGCCCCTGCTAATGCTTTTTCAGCTTCTTTGCCTGTTATGTTTTTATTTGTAAGGTCAACAAGAAAAAGGTGATTATCTGTTCCACCTGACACAATTCTAAAACCCCTCAATTTAAGCGTTTCACACAGAACCTTTGAATTTTTTATTATTTGCGAGGAATATTCAGTAAAATCCGGCTTTAAGGCTTCCGCGAAAGCAACTGCTTTTGCAGCTATAATGTGCATCAGAGGCCCGCCCTGGATACCAGGCATAATGCTTGAATCTATAATGCTGCTCATCATCTTCAGTTTGCCGGTCTTTTTTACTACCAGGCCCATTTTATTCTCAAAATCTTTACCCATCAAAATCATACCGCCTCTTGGGCCTCTTAACGTTTTATGGGTCGTTGTTGTTACAAAATCGGTGTGGCCGAGAGGTGAAGGATGGTGCCCCGTAGCTACAAGGCCCGCTATGTGAGCCATATCCATCATAAGATACGCGTCAACTTCATCCGCGATCTGCCTGAACTTTTCAAAGTCGATTATTCTGGAGTAAGCGGACGCGCCCGCGATTATTAACTTGGGTTTACATTCTTTCGCTATATTTAATAGTTCATCATAGTCAAGCATTTCACTTTCTTTGCTGACTCCATAAGAACAAACATTGTACATTTTTCCCGAAAAATTTACTTTAGCTCCATGGGTAAGATGACCTCCGTGGGCAAGATTCATTCCAAGAATTGTATCCCCGGGTTTCAAAATAGCAAAGTACACTCCCATATTTGCCTGGGAACCGGAGTGAGGCTGGACATTCACATACTCCGCTTTAAATAATGCTTTTGCTCTTTCTATCGCAAGATTCTCCGCGATATCAACACACTCACAACCACCGTAATATCTTTTCCCCGGGTAGCCTTCGGCATATTTATTTGTAAGAACTGAACCGGCAGCTTCAAGAATAGCGCTGCTGGTAAAATTTTCCGATGCTATAAGTTCTATATGATACTCTTCTCTTTCAACTTCTTTCTGAATAACATCATAAATTTCAGGGTCTACTTCTTTTAGCTTTTTCATTTTATTTTTCCTCTATTGTAACAATTCATCGATTTTATTAACGCGTCTTTTATGCCTGCCGCCGTCAAAGTTCGTTCCAAGCCAGATTCTAACAAAAGATTTAAGTTCCCCAAATGGAAATTCCTGTGCTCCGAGACAAAGAACATTAGAATTATGATGCTGTCTTGTCTTTTTGGCCGTTTTTTCACTATAGACCAGCGCGGCGCGAATTCCTTTTATTTTATTTGCCAGCATACACATACCTATGCCGTTTGTACAAACAAGTATAGCTCTTTCATTTTTCTCCCCGGCTACACTCCTCGCGGCCGGTATGCCAAAATCAGGATAGTCACAGGACTCTTCGCCGCAGCACCCAAAATCTTCAACATCATGCCCTAATTCCTTAAGAAACTTTCCCAGTATTTGCTTAAAAGCAAATCCCCCATGGTCACTCGCTATAGCTATTCGCATAATACCTCTACCATATGTTCAATTGCCGGGTTCATGTTTTCAAAACACTTTTTATATTCTTTCAAGGGTTTCCCTATGGGATCGGAAATTTCCATATCTTTCAGGTCAACATGGCAGCTGTACTCCTTGAGTAATTTCAGTTTCTCCGGGAAAACCCCGAACTCTGAATGAATTTGGCTCTTATGGCCGCGGGCCATAACCGCGACTATATCAGCTTTATCTATCATTTCAAGCGTAAGTTTCCTCGCTTTATGATTAGAAATATCTATACCTCTATCACGCATTACCTGTATTGCTTCCGCGGTGGGAGAGAAACCGCAAAAAGTAGAAGTACCCGCGGACCTGGCCTCCATATTCAATTTCTTTTTCTTCGTAAGATAATTAAAATACCCTTCTGCCATTGGAGAACGGCAACTGTTACCCGTGCAAACAAACAATACATTCTTTTTCATTCGTAAATTTACTTTCGATATTTCTACGTTAATTTTATTCCTGTCGCATTCTCTATTTCTTCCGCTTTTAACGCCCCTTCTCTTAAAACTTTTTTTTCCGGTTTAGAAAAGTCAATAATAGTAGATTCAACACCAAGCCTTGTTTTTCCGCCGTCAATCAAAACATCTATCTTATCCCCGAAATAATTTAATACCGTCCCCGCGTCAATTGGATTAGGCATTCCGCCCGGATTTGCGCTTGGAGCAGCAAGCGGAACATTCGCCTTTTCAACAAGCTTAAGAGCAATTTCGCAGGAGGGCATTCTGAAACCAATCTTTTTATCACTATACTTAAGAATAATTGTAAGAGGCCCCGGCCAAAACTCTTCCATAACTTTCTTGGCATCCCGGACAATATTACAATCAGGATTTATCATTTCAATCGAAGAAATTAACCTCGTAAAGGGTTTCCTTTCGTCGCGGTTCTTAAGTTTAAAAAGCCTGCTCACAGCTTCACTGTTTTCAGCATCAACTCCAAGTCCGTAAACAGTTTCCGTTGGAAAAGCTACAATACCGCCATTTCTGATAACGAGCGCAGCTTTAGTTGCCGCACTCTCAATCTCTTTTGAATTGTTCGCTTTAAAAATCTTCATAACTTTGAAATAAAATTATAATATTTAAAATCCAAGAAAAATTTTGTTTTCCCGCCAAAACGCCAAGATTTTTATTTTTATTTCTTCTCCGCGCTTGCTTTTTTTACCCGCTCGGAAGCGGCTAAAACTTCTTCTTCAAGAACCGTTCTGTAATTTAAAAGTTTATCGAATATTTTTGTATCGGAAAGCGAAAGTATTTCAGCCGCGAGGATTGCAGCGTTCTTCGCCCCGGAAGAACCAAGCCCCATGGTAGCAACCGGTACCCCGGCAGGCATTTGAACCATGGAAAAAAGCGCGTCCATACCTTTAAGATCTTCAGATGAAATGGGTACGCCTATAATCGGTATTGTGGTATGAGCCGCAATAACTCCCGCAAGATGAGCGGCTTTACCGGCACCCGCAATAATCACTTTCAGCTCATTTCTTATGGCTTCCTCCGCGTATTTTACTACAAGTTTCGGAGACCTGTGAGCGCTTATTACATCTATTTCATACGGAATTTTAAACTTGTCCAGCATATCCCCTGCTTTTTTCATCACTTCAAAATCGGATTCACTCCCCATAACAATTCCAATAACCGGTTTTATATTCATTTCAAACCCTCCCCGTATTTAGTATTTCGTGAATTGTATTTTTCGATTCACTATTCACGATTCACTGCTTTTATTGCTCTAGCCCCTATATCTTTTCTGAAATGAGCATCCTTGAAATATATGCACCTAACACCCATATATGCCTTATCAATAGCCTTTTCAATATTATTAGCCATTGCCGTTACTCCAAGAACCCGCCCGCCCGATGTATAAAATTTTTCATTTTTTATGTTTGTTCCGGCATGAAAAACAAATAAGTTTTCTAATTCTGCCGCTTTATCTAAACCCTTTATTTCATAATCCTTGATGTACTTGCCCGGATATCCGCCTGAAGCTATCACAACACAAACTGCCGGCTTTTCGTCCCATTCGAGTTTTATATCTTTCAGGTTGCCTGATATTACCGCTTTTATTATATCCATAAGATCTGTTTTAAGCCTCATAAGTATCGATTGTGTTTCAGGATCACCAAATCTTACGTTAAACTCAAGAACCTTCGGCCCTTTATCGGTAACCATAATGCCGGCATAAAGAACACCCTTATAATCTATCGCCTCTTTTTTGAAACCCGCCAGGATCCTATCAAAAATTTCTTCCTTGATCTGCTCTATCAGCCTACCATTTACGACAGGCGCGGGGCTATAGGCCCCCATTCCACCTGTATTCAGGCCTTTGTCTTCATCATCTATTCTCTTGTGATCCTGAGATGATTCCATAATCGTGATTGTTTCCCCATCGCAAAACGCGAGAATCGATGCCTCCTCCCCTTCAAGACATTCTTCAATTATTATTTTATCCCCCGCGTCTCCAAATATCTTCTGCTCCATAATAAGCCTGGCCGACTTTCGGGCTTCATCGGCGCTGTTACATACAAAAACCCCTTTTCCCGCGGCAAGGCCGTCAGTTTTTATAACAATTGGTACCCCTTTTTTATTTATATAATCCAACGCGGATGAAACATCTGTAAAAACCTTAAAATCCGCGGTTGGTATATTATATTTCCGCATAAACTCTTTCGAAAATACCTTGCTTCCTTCCAGGCGGGCACCACTTTTCACAGGCCCAAAAATCTTAAGGCCGTTTTTCTCAAATTCGTCAGATATACCCGCGGTAAGAGGTACTTCCGGCCCAACAACTGTGTAATCTATTCCATTTTCGAGGGCAAACGCGGTAAGCTGTGCTATATTATCCGCTTTTATATTTACACAATCGGCAAGGGCAGCTATACCTCCGTTACCCGGCGCGCAGAATAGTTTTGAGACACCGGAACTTTTGGAAAGCCTCCATACAAGAGCATGCTCTCTTCCCCCTGAACCAATAACAAGTATTTTCATAAAAATTTCCTGTTAGTGCTTAAAATGCCTTATGCCGGTAAATACCATAGATATTTGATGTTCGTTACACGCGTCAATTATTTCCTGATCCCTGATTGAACCTCCGGGCTGGATAATCGCTACGGCTCCAGCCTCAGCGGCAGCATCAACACCATCCCTGAACGGGAAAAACGCGTCTGAAGCTACAACACTCCCTTTAAGATCTTTCCTGGCCTTCATAACAGCTATCTTGGATGAATCCACTCTCGACATCTGGCCGGCTCCAATACCTATAGTATGAAGTCCCTTCACATAAACAACAGCATTTGACTTCACGTGTTTAACAATTTTCCATGCAAAAAGCAAATCTTCGATCTGTCTGTCAGTAGGTTTCTTGCCTGTCACAATCCTTAAATCCTTTTTTGCTACCCCTTTAGTATCTCTGTCCTGGACAAGAACACCACCGACAACCTTTTTAATATCAAATCCCGACATATCTTTCTTTCTGTACCAGGTATTTAATTTCCCAATCTCAACGAGCCTTATATTTTTCTTCTTTTTAAGCACTTCCAGAGCAGCCTCGGAAAATGAAGGCGCGACAATTGCTTCAACAAACAGTTTTGAAATCTCATCAGCGGTTTTTTCATCCGGCTCTCTGTTCAAGCCTATTATGCTGCCAAAGGCGGAAACAGGATCGGTTTCAAGAGCTTTAAGGTAAGCTGAATAAATATCTTTCGAAACAGCGGCACCGCAGGGATTGGTATGTTTTACTACAACGGCCATGGGTTCCTCAAATTCTTTGATTATTTCAATAGCGGCATTTAAATCAATTATATTGTTAAAAGAAAGTTCTTTGCCGTGAAGCTGTTTTGCCCCCACTACCGAAGGTTCACTGCTTTCAAAAGCTTTATCCTCAAAAAATGCCGCTTTCTGATGAGGATTCTCTCCATACCTGAGATTCTGTCTCTTGCTGCAAGAAATCAAAAATTCACTTGGCAGGGAATCCGGTATCGCGGAAGATATTTTTTTAAGATAGCTGGAAATAAGAGCATCGTACCTGGAAGTAGTCTGAAAAACTTCTACAGCAAGCCTCATTTTAAGTTCTTCCGACAAAACCTGTTCGTGTACTCTGAGTTCTTCCAAGATAATCTCATATTTTGAAGGATTCACAATTACCGCGGCATCTTTGAAATTTTTAGCCGCGGACCTGAGCATTGTAGGCCCGCCTATATCTACATTCTCTATAGCCTCTTCAAGAGTAACGTCTTTTTTAGAAATTGTCTGCTCGAAAGGGTATAAATTAACAGCAACCAGATCAATATAGTCAAAACCCATCGTTTTCATCTGTTGTCTATGTTCAGCGTTATTTCTAATCGCAAGAAGCCCGGCATGAACTTTCGGATGGAGAGTCTTCACTCTTCCATCTAACATTTCCGGAAAACCTGTATAATCCGAAATTTTTATAATGGGAATGCCCTCATCTTTCAACAGTTTTGCCGTGCCGCCGGTAGATATAATCTCTATCCCGAGCTGATGTAAGCCCCTGGCAAATTCAACAATGCCGGTTTTGTCATAAACACTTAAAAGCGCTCTTTTGATCTTCTTCATTTTTCTCCTCGCGAATTTATGAAAACTTAACGTCCTTATTACCCTCTATAACCTCCCCTATAATACACCCTTCACCCTTGTTCTTTTCAATTTCCCTGACAATATCCTGAGCCCCGCTTTCTTCAACCGCGAGAACCATACCTATCCCGCAATTAAAAGTCTTATACATTTCCATCTCATCAATATTACCCAGAGAAGAAAGCAGTTTAAAAATAGGATTTATTTCCCAACTATTCTTATGGATCCGGGCAGAACAACCTTCTGGTAACACTCTCGGGATATTATCTACAAATCCACCACCTGTAATATGCGCCATACCTTTTATCTTAAAATTTTTCAGAAGGTTAAGAATAAGGGGCCCGTAACTTTTATGAGGGACAAGAAGCTCTTCTCCTATGGTTTTCCCGAGTTCCGGAACATAATCGTTAACGGCAAATCTGCCTTTTACAAATAATACCTTTCTAGCAAGAGAATATCCGTTCGTATGGAGGCCGGTTGACCGGAGGCCTATTAATTTATCGCCGGGCTTGATGTCCTTTCCATCAATAATCTTTTTCTTATCCACAATGCCGGTAATACACCCTACAAGATCATACTCTCCATCACTATAAAGACCGGGCATTTCCGCCGTCTCGCCGCCAAGAAGAACACATTCAGCCGCCTCACAGGCTTTAACCATCCCCTCCATTATCTGATTAAAAACCCCTGTTTCAAGCTTCCCCATACCCACATAATCCATAAAAAAAAGCGGTTGCGCTCCCTGAACAACTATATCATTCACGCAATGATTTACAATATCCGTTCCTATGGTATCGTGCCTTCCGGCCATAACCGCAACTTTAAGTTTAGTTCCAACTCCATCTATACTTGAAACAAGAACCGGCTCCTCAAACTTTTCCTTATCAATTTTAAACAACCCCCCGAAACCGCCAATACCGGAAATAAGCCCTTTCTTGCGGGTTCTCTCAGCCAGCTCTTTCGCTCTTTTGACAACCTTGGCAGCTTTTTTTATATCAACACCCGCGTCTCTATATGTCATCTCTTCTTTTTTCATCTCTTATCTCCAGACATAATTGATTATCCGCTTTCCAATTTTTCTCCAAGGCTATCAAAATATCTTCCCGCAATTTTTGCTA
>CBDURG010000030.1:0-17575 GCA_965369805.1 uncultured bacterium | reverse complement strand
GGCAATGTTAATTCAAATAGCCGGATTTGTGAGAAAAATATTTTAATCAAAAATACTAAAGGCTTAATTCTATCCATTTTTAGCAATGGCCCCTTCCCTTTTATCCGGAAACTTTATCACTTTCCATTTCCAGCTGACTATCATTTTTTTAGAGTTGGAAAGAAACGATTTGAATTGCTCAAAGAGTTAAAATATGGTCTAATTGTAAACTATATCTACAATAGTGGTTGACAATAGAGCGTGATGAAGCGATGGGGGTATATGAAAAAATATTTTTGTTTAGAGCTGGCGGAAGGGGTTGTTAAAGGCAAAAAGGTAACTTTAGAAGAAATTGGGATGCTTTTAGAAACAGCCGAAGATAATATAATGCTGCTTTTTTCGGGGGCCGATATGATTCGGCGGCACTTCCTTGGAAACAAAATTGATGTATGCTCGGTTATAAATGCTAAAAGCGGGTTGTGCTCTGAAGATTGTAGTTATTGCGCGCAATCTTCCATGTATGACACAAAAATAAGCCCCTTTCCTTATATAGGAAGAAACAAGATATTTGATGTGATAGAAAAGATTGTCGGTTGTGGAGTCAGAAAAGCAGGTATTGTCACCAGTGGAGGAAAGATTTCCAGGAGCGTTGTTTCTGATATTTGTGATGCGGTAAGGGAAGTGAAAAATAAATACGATATAAAAATCTGCGCGTCTCTCGGGATGCTTGATAAGGGCTCACTGTTTCTTTTGAAAGAAGCCGGTGTTGATTCTTACCATCATAACCTTGAGACATCCGAAAGGTTTTTTCCAAAAATCTGTTCTACACACACTTATCAGAATAAGGTTGATACTGTTAAAAATGCGAATAACATAGGGCTGAAAGTGTGCTGTGGAGCACTATTTGGGCTCGGGGAAGATATGAGCGACCGCGTAAATCTGGCGTTTTGTATCCGCGAACTTGAAATAAAGTCAATACCTCTAAATTTTTTAAACCCGATAAGAGGAACGTGTTTTGAGAACAAAAAATTAATTTCTCCAATGGAAGTCCTCAAGACGATAGCTATGTTCCGGTATATTAATCCTGAATCAAATATCAAAGTATGCGGCGGAAGAGAAGTAAATCTGAAAGATTCGCAGGGGATGATTTTTTTCGCGGGGGCTTCAGGGTTAATGACGGGAAATTATCTTACAACAAGCGGCAGAGGTATAGATTTGGATTTTCAAATGCTTGAGGATTTAAATCTTAAGGCGGACTGGTCTTAAATGAGAAAGAACTGCGAAAAAATAATCAATGATGAGCTGTCAGCTTTGAATGCGAAATTTCTTCTAAGATTTCCCAGAGAGGTTGAAAATTTACGCGGTAAGAATATTACGGTTGACGGAAGGCAATATTTCAACCTCGCGTCTAATGATTATCTTAATCTGGCGAATGATACGGAATTAATTAATGCTGTACGTGAGGGTGCTTCTGAGCATGGTGTTGGTTCCGGCGGATCCCGGCTTATTTGCGGCACTCATGGCGTTCATGCCGCGGTGGAAGAGAAAATAGCCGAAATGAAGAAAACCGAAACAGGCATTTTGTTTAACTCGGGATACAACGCGAATCTTGGAATAATTTCCGCGGTTCTCGATTCAAACAGCCTGGCATTATGTGACCGGTTAAATCACGCGAGCATAATTGACGGAGTAAAGTTGTCGGGCGCAAAATTGGTTAGATACCGTCATTGCGATTGTGAGGACCTGGAAGTGAAACTTGAACAATACCGTGGAAAATTTAAAAAAGTGATAATTATAACAGACTCTATTTTCAGCATGGATGGCGATAGAGCGCCTCTTGACGAAATTTGCGGTCTTTCAGAGAAGTACGATACTTTTTTATTAGTGGATGAAGCGCACGCGACAGGTGTTTTTGGAGCAAATGGAGGAGGTCTTTCGGAAGAAATGAATTTGTCTGAAAGAATAGATTTTAATATGGGAACGTTTAGCAAAGCCGCCGGAATTTTCGGAGCATATGTTGGGCTTACAAGGGAGAAAAAGAAATTCCTTATAAATAAGGCCCGGTCTTTTATTTATACGACGGCATTGCCTCCGGCTCTGGTTTATGGAATTATCCGCTGTATTGAAATAATGAAAAACAGAAAAGAAGAAAGGATAAGGCTATTAAAAACCGCGGAGATTTTAAGGGGAAAACTTCTGAGTGCCGGTTTTAATCTGTCAAACAGTTCGTCTCAAATTATACCGCTTGTTGTGGGCCATGAACAAAAGACGATACATTTTTCTGAACATCTCAGGAAGGGAGGAGTCTTTGCTGTTGCTATACGGCCTCCTACCGTTCCACCAGGAACTTCGAGAATCCGTTTATCTTTAACTGCCGCTTTGTCTGAGAAAGATACGCGGGTTATATCAGAAATCATAATATCCGTGGGTAAAAGTTTAAATATTATATGAGTGAAGAGGTTTTTAATGATTAATAAGGCATTTGTACAAAAGCATTTTGACCGGAGTGTTTCTCAGTATGACAAGGGAGCCGGATTGCACAGGGCTATAGCTGATAAACTTTTAGCAATGGCAAGCCTGAACGGACACAAAAAAAATATTTTAGAGATCGGGTGTGGAACCGGATATCTTACCTCTATGATTTGTTCAGGATGGAATCCTGAAAATCTTACGGCGGTAGATATTTCTAAGAATATGATTGAGACTACAAAAGAAAGATGTCTTTTTCATGATAATATTGAGTTTATAAGAAAGGATGGCGAGCGGCTGTCTTTTGAGGATGGAAGAAAGTTTGACCTTATTGTATCCTCTTCAACATTTCAGTGGTTTAATGATATTTATTTGTCTTTTAAACACTACCATTCAATGATTAAGAATGGAGGAGAATTTTTGTTTTCTATGTTTATTGAAGATACGTTTTTCGAACTTTTTCAAGCTTTTGAGAAGGCCTGTGTTATAAACAAAAAACTTGCGATGAAACCCGGGCAAAAACTTTTTGGCGTGGGAAAAGTCCGCGAATTTTTAAGAGCCGCGGGTTTTAAAGAAAAAAATTCTTTTTTTGAAAAACATGTTGTTACATTTTCGTCTTTTGATGATTTTCGTGAGAAGATAAAAAAAATGGGTTTTTCTAATTCAAATGAAGATATTGGCTATATTTCGAAAAGAGTAGCGTCCGACCTAAAAAAGATTTACGCGGCTGAATTTGGTAATGATAAAAATGAAATTCAGGCAACATACGCGGTTTTTTATTACATGGGTAAAAAATGAGTGTTTCGCCAATTTTTATAACCGCCACGGGCACTGGAGTCGGCAAGACAGTAGTTTCTTCTGTTATTCTCGCGCTCGCGGGAAGAAGAGGGCATAACCCCGTTATAATGAAACCAATTGAAACAGGCACGGATGGAAAATGTTCAAAAGACATTTCCTTTTGTTATACAGCCGCGGGAATGAAGAATAGGGCGGAGCTTAACCAAACGGCTCCATTTTTATTTAAACTGGGGGCTTCTCCCCATCTTGCGGGCAGGGAGGAAGGAGTCGCAATAGATACAGAGAAAATTATAGATAGTTATAACAATCTCAAAATTAAATTCTCTCCGGTAATTGTGGAAGGGGCGGGAGGGCTTTTGGTTCCCATAACAGAAAATTATCTTTACGCGGATTTAATAAAAGATATGGCAATTGAAATTATTATTGTCTCGAATATTGAACTTGGCGCCATAAATCACACACTGCTTACAGTAGAGTGCGCGAAAAAGAGAGGCATAGGAATAAAAGGAATTATTTTAAATAATGTTCCTGAAATATTAACAGATATACATCGGGATAATATGAGAATAATTCCTCTTTTAAGCGGAGTAAAGATGTTGGGGGTTATTCCTCATATTCACGGCCTCAACACGGGAAAGGGGCTTCCGGGAGACTTCGGAAAAGTTGTTTCCAGTATAAGCCTGGAGAAATTATTATGAATTATGAAAAACTTGCTGAAGTTGACAAAAAACATATCTGGCACCCCTTTACTCAAATGTCGGAGTGGGCGCGGGCTGAAGAGCTTATTATTGAATCAGGCAATGGGATTTATCTTACGGATGTAAATGGCAAGAAATACATAGATGGGATTTCTTCTTTGTGGGTTAATGTATTTGGACATAGAAAGAAAGCGATAGATGACGCGATAAAATCTCAGATTGATAAAATTTCCCACTCAACCATGCTTGGACAATCCAGTGTTCCGGTAATTGAGCTTGCCGAAGAACTTACAACTATACTTCCTGAAAAACTTTCAAAATACTTTTTTTCGGACGATGGTTCGACTGCCTGTGAAGCGGCTTTGAAGATATGTTATCAATTTCACCGGCAGAAAAAAGTTCCAGAACCTCAAAGGAAAAATTTTATTAAGTTCAGCGGCGGTTATCACGGGGATACTATAGGGTCGGTAAGCGTAGGAGGAATTGAGCTTTTTCACAATATATATTCAGAGCTTTTGTTTGACACAATAACAGTACATTATCCTTATTGTTACAGGTGCCCGTATCATAAAGAGCGGGACACATGTGAAATGTATTGCCTTTCCCGGGCTCAGGATATTATTTCCCGAAATTATAAAAATATCGCCGGTTTGATTGTTGAGCCCCTTGTACAGGGGGCTGCCGGCATGATTATGATGCCTGAGGGGTTTCTCTCAGGCATAAGAGATATTACAAAAAAATGTGATATTCCCATGATTGCTGATGAAGTAGCTACCGGTTTTGGAAGAACCGGAAAACTTTTTGCCTGTCAGCATGAAAATGTTGTGCCGGATATTATGGTTCTCGCGAAAGGCATTACAGGAGGATATCTCCCTTTTGCTGTTACAGCGGTGAATGAAACAATATATAATGGTTTCCTTGGGATGCCCGGGGAAAATAAAACTTTCTTTCATGGCCATACTTATACAGGTAATCAGCTTGCTTCAATTGCCGCTCGTGAAACTATTCGACTCATAAAGAAAGAAAATATTATAGAAAAAATGGAATCAAAAGTCGCTTTTTTGGAAGATTCATTGAAAAAATTCTATGAGCTGGCGCATGTTGGAGATATAAGACAAAAGGGATTTATGATTGGAATAGAGCTTGTTAAAGATAAAAAAGGCAAGATTCCTTATCCCCGAGAGTCAAGAGTTGCCGTTAAAACAATATTAAAAGCCAGGCAAAAAGGGCTTATCTTGCGTCCATTAGGAGATGTTATAGTTTTGATGCCGCCGCTGGTTAGCTCTAAAGACGAGTTAAAGAAAATTTTGGAAATAACGTATGTTTCTATTAAAGATGTGACAGAATAAATTCAGTTACACAAAAATTTTTTTAAAAAGAGATTTATGAATCACAAATCACACAAAGTAAAAAGATACTATCCTGCGCCTATTTTAGAAATTCTGGATAAAATAAAAAAATCAGAAAAATGTGTTTTCCTGGATACAAACAGATGTGATATGTCAAATTCTAAAAGTTATCTCTTCTCTGATCCGGTTAAAGAAATTATCTGTTATGAGAAAAAAAATGTTAAGAAATGTTTTGAAGAGATCGAAAGGTTGTCGGAAGAATATTTTGTTGCCGGTTATATGTCCTATGAACTTGGATTTATCCTGGAGAACATGCCCTGTCAGGAAAAGCGCGATATGCCGCTGTTTGAGTTTACCGCGTTTAAAAAACACACAGTTTATAACCACACAGAACCATTGGGGGGAACAGAACAGCCTGACATGTTTTCGCCGCGGCTGTTTGAAACTGCTAATTTGAAGTTGGATATAGAATATAAGGAATACCTGGAAAAAATCTTAAAAATAAAAAAATACATAGAAGAAGGAAAAACATACCAGCTCAATTTTACTTCAGAGTATGTGTTTGATTTTAGAGGATGTCCGTATTCTTTTTATCTGGAGCAGAGAGATAAACAAAAAGTTTCATATGGAGCTATGATAAAAAATCGCGGTTCCTCTATCCTTTCTTTTTCGCCGGAACTTTTCTTTAGAATAAAGGATAGAAAAATAGAGGCCCGGCCAATGAAAGGCACGGCTCCAAGGGGAAAAGATATTAATGAAGATTCCGGCATAGCTGATAATCTGCAAAATGATATTAAAAACAGAAGTGAAAATGTAATGATACTTGACCTTTTTCGCAGCGACCTTGGAAAGGTTTGTGAAAATGGAAGTATAAAGGTTAAAAAAATATTTTCCGTGGAAAAATACGAAACACTTTTTCAGATGATTTCTTCTGCGGAAGGAACGCTTTTAAAAAATGTTTCGCTTTATGATGTGATAAAGTCTATTTTTCCTTCCGGCTCGGTAACGGGTGCTCCGAAAATAATATCAATGAAACTGTTGAGGGAACTTGAAAAAAGAGAAAGAGGTATATATACGGGAGCTATAGGTTTCTTTGGCCCCCGGAGAACCGCGGAGTTTAATGTTCCTATCAGAACTGTTGTTTTAACCGATTCTAATGGACGAATGGGCGTAGGAAGCGGAATAGTTTATGATTCCGATGCCGGAAAAGAATTTGAGGAGTGTAAGTTGAAAGCCTTATTTCTTGCCGGCAGGAAGGACAGGTTTTCCCTTGTTGAAACGATGAGATGGGAAAGAAAATTCTGGAATCTTTCTTTTCACCTACAGAGACTAAGAAAAACCGCTGAATATTTTGGATATACCTGTGTTGTCGGAGAAATTGAGCCCCGGCTGAAAAAACTGGAAAACAGCTTTCAGGAAGGCATAGCTTATAAGGTGAGAATGCTTCTTGATAAAACAGGAGGATTAAAAATTGTAACGGAACAAATTGAAAAAACATCAGGGCCGCGAAAAGTATGTTTTTCTTTAAAACACACGGATTCAAACGATAGGTTTTTGTATCATAAGACAACTAACAGAAAACTTTATCAAAGCGAATATGAATACGCGAAAAAACGCGGATATTTTGATGTTATTTTTAGTAACGAAAAAGGGGAGGTAACGGAGGGTTCCATTTCGAATATATTCATTGAGAAAGAAGGAATCGTTTACACGCCGCCTTTAAACTGCGGGCTTCTTGACGGGATATACAGGCAAAAAATAATGATTCTAAAAGACGGCATTGTTGAGAAGGTCCTTAGAGAGAGGGATATAAGGGAAGCTGATAATATCTACCTTACGAACTCTGTAAGAGGTATTGTCCGGACAGAATTAGATTAAATGGATGGCCTCTTTGTAATTATTTGTTTATGAATATTGTTTTAATATTGTGTTTTTTTATTTACAGCCTATATAATTACTTCATATGCGATTACTTTTTCGAATAATTATATTTTTAATACCATTGATTGCGGCGCTTTCCGCGGCATTTGCTGAATCTGCCGCTACGGACGGATCTGCGCCTGTTATTGATCAGGCGCAATTCGCGGAATATGTATTTCAAAAAGGAATGACACCGGAAATAATCAGTGTAACCGTTTATTCTATTTTGATGTACCTGCTTTTACTGTCCGGGGTTATTGTTCTGCTGGTTTATGTATTATCAGGATCTTTTTCAAAGAATATTAGAGGAATCCCGGTTGTCCCCTGGAAAATAGTTTTCGCGATGAAGCCTTTATTTCTTATGATTGTGCTTTCCATGGCTGTCCAAATGGTTTTCGGCATCCTTGAAAATCATGGCCTTCTTGAAGAAGTTCCCTCGATGATTATACAGATGATTGTCAGTCAAATGGTGATTGTGCTGGTGATATGCGCGTTTGCTTATGACGCGTATAAAAAATATTCCTGGAAAATAACAGAACTTTTTAAAAACAACAGAAAGAAAGCCTTTTTGTACGGGTTTGCGGCTTATCTTGGATGCTACCCCCTTTTTTTTATTCTTGGCATACTTACAAAGGCTCTTGCGAAGGTATTAAATTTCCGGCTTGACCTCCAGCCGGTGGTTTCGAGCATAAAAGATATAAGCAGTGCGTGGCAGCTTTGCATTTATATTGTTTTGTTTGTGATAATTGCTCCTGTTCTTGAGGAGGTTTTTTTCAGAGGGATTATTTATAGAGGATGTAAATCGTCTATGGGTATCTGGCCTGCCACATTTCTTTCGGCGTTTTTATTCTCGGCAATACATGCGAGTTTTTTGGGTTTTCTTCCTATCTTTGGTTTGGGAATTGCTTTTGCTTATATCTATGAAAAGGCGGGCTCTCTTTATGCGCCAATATTTTTTCATGCTCTTTATAACGCTGTAAGTTTTACGGGAGCATTTCTATTGTATCAATTGTTGGGAGTTTTGCCTAAGTGAGAGGCAAGTGAAAAAATAAAATTACAGGTATTGTAAGATTTTAAGGAGATTGAAATGGCGATAGAAACAATTAAATGGGAAAATGGCAAAATAAAGATGATAGACCAGACTAAACTGCCGTTGGAACTGGTTTATGTAGAAACAGATGATATCAATATCCTCCGGGATTCAATAAAAAGGCTTGTTGTGAGAGGAGCTCCCGCTATAGGAATAGCAGCGGGGTTTGGAGTGGCACTGGCCGCTTTAAAAAGCAAGGCGGAGAAACATGAAGATTTACGGAGGGATATTTATAAAGCAATTGATTATCTTGCTGCTTCCCGGCCTACGGCGGTAAACCTGTTCTGGTCGTTGGAAAGAATGAAACGGGTTTTCGAGAACAACAAGGAGAAGTCTGTAAAAGAGTTAAAGGAAATACTTTTTAATGAGGCCCAGAAGATACTTGAGGATGACAGGGAAAAATGCGGGAAAATTGGCGAAAACGGAAAGGGTTTAATAAAGAACGGTATGGGAATTCTTACCCACTGTAACGCGGGAGCTCTCGCGACAGGAGGAATAGGTACAGCTCTGGCAAGCATTTTTGCCGCGGCACAGGAAGGTAAAAATTTTACGGTTTATGTTGATGAAACAAGGCCGCTTTTGCAGGGCGCGCGCCTTACCGCGTGGGAACTTATGCGGCATAACATTGACACAATTCTTATTAGCGATAATATGGCTGCCCAGGTGATGAAAGAAGGAAAGATAAACATAGTTATAACCGGCGCGGACCGGATTGCTTTAAATGGAGACGCGGCAAATAAAATTGGTACTTATGGAGTAGCTGCGCTCGCGAAAGCTCACAATATTCCTTTTTATATCGCGGCCCCCGTTTCTACAATTGATTTTAGTATTAAAACCGGCTTACAGATTCCCATTGAAGAACGCGGCCCGGAAGAGATAACAGAAGGTTTTGGAAGAAGAACCGCCCCGTATAATATAAAAGTTTATAATCCGGCATTTGATGTTACCCCTTTTCCGTTAATATCCGGGATAATTACTGAAAAAGGGATAATAAACCCGCCGTTTGGTGAGAAAATAGTAGAATTAAAAGAATAATAGGACGCGGATTATCAGGATTAACACACATTGAAAAAGAACAAAAAATAACCACGAAGATCACGAAGGACACGAAGAAAAGCAAAAAAGTAAAAACGAAATAGGGAAAGAGAGAGATAAACTACAAAGGGGACAGAAAAAGAAGAAAGTAAAACCACAAATCACACAAATAGAGCAAAAATTAAAAAAAATTAACGATAAGAAATTTTAAAATATAAATTATTTTTTCTTCGTGATCTTCGTGGTTTAAAGTTAAAGTATTTGTAAAATCTCTGTATACTCAGTGTTCTCTGTGGCTTTATTTTTAAATTTGTAGTTTTTTGTTTTAAAAGGAGTTAAAAGTTTTGAAATTAGATGAATTTGGATTAATAGGTAAATTCGCGCGGATGACAAAAACCGGAACTAATGTTATTGTCGGCATTGGTGATGACGCGGCAGTTTTGAAATCGAAGACAAAAGGTTTTTACGATCTTTTTACCTGTGACGCGATTGTCGAGAATGTACATTTTAAATTGGCAGACGGAGCAAGAAAAATCGGATATAAAGCGGTAGCAGTGAATGTCAGCGACATTGCCGCTATGGGAGGGATTCCCGGTACAGCAGTAGTCGCGGCAGGGATATCGAAAAATATTTCGACGAAGTTTTGTGAGGAAGTATATTCGGGAATTCTCTTTGCGTGCGGGAAGTTCGGCGTTGAAATAGTGGGCGGCGATACTGTAAGAAGCAAAGGGCTTTTTATTTCTATTGCCATGACTGGTGTCGTTGAAAAGGAAAATATTACTTTTAGAAAAGGGGCGGCCCCGGGGGATATAGTGATGGTGACAGGCAGGCTGGGGCATTCATTAAAAGGAAAACATCTTACATTTACCCCCAGGATTAAAGAAGCAAGGTGGCTTACCTGTAAGTTTCCTGTTCATTCAATGATGGATATTTCGGATGGATTAGCGGGAGATTTAAAGCGTATATGCGACGCGAGCAAGTGCGGGGCGGTAATCTTTGCTGAAAAAGTTCCCCTTGAGAAAACTCTTAAGAAATTGCGGAAAAATGTTTCTCTGAAACATGCTTTTACGGACGGTGAGGATTTTGAACTTCTTTTTACTGTCTCCCCAAGGGTGGCCGCGAAGCTTGAAAAAGATTTTAATAGAAAATTTAAAGTAAAAGTTTCAAAAGTGGGGGTAATAATTAAAAAAGAAAAGCTGTTCCTTGAAAGTGAAGGGAAAAAAACTCCGTTGAAGTTTAGAGGATACAGTCATTTTGGATAAAATAATACTAAAAGAAATAATTTCCAACAGCCCTGAAGAAACCGGGGCAATCGCGGCCGGTTTGGCCGAAAATGTAAAAAAGGGCGATGTAATAGTGCTTACGGGAAATCTGGGGGCAGGTAAAACGTGTTTTGTCCAGGGGTTTACTAAAGGTTTTGGAGTTAAGGACATTGTTAACAGCCCGAGTTTTGCCATTGTTAATGTTTATAGCGGTAAATTTCCTGTATATCACATGGATTTTTACCGCTTAGCCGGTGTTGGCGAAATTCGCGCTATAGGTTGTGAGGATTATTTTTATGGAGACGGTGTATGTCTTATTGAATGGGGAGAAAGAGCTGGAAATTTACTTCCTGCCCGAAGGATTGAAATAAATTTTGAAATGCTGGATAAAAACACACGGAAAATTACTTTTGAAAATTTTAAGTATTGAAACAACATCAGATAGAGCAAGCGTAGCTTACCTTGAACAAGATAAGATACTCGCTGAAGCTGTTACAGAAGAACGTCTGACAGCAAAAGATACCTTGCTTACGAATGTAAGAAAGGTCCTGTCGGCAGGCGGCGTATCTTTGAATGATATAGATTTGATGGTTTGCGGTGTTGGCCCGGGTTCTTTTACCGGGATCCGGCTGGGAATAGCATTTATTAAGGGTATTCTGACAGGGATAAAAGGGGTTGAAGCCTGCGGTGTGATATCAAACGATTCTATCGGGTTTTCGTGCGCGGGCGAAGGATACAATTCAGGTAAAAAGATTATGAGTATAATTGATTCAAAAACCGGAAGAAGTTATGTGAGAAAGTACTCCTCCGGCGGTGAACCTATGGGGGAGATAAATCTTTTGCCGGATGAGGAGATAGAAAAAGAATCAACAGATTTTTATCCTGTTGGAATATTTTCAAAAAATCTCGAAAATATTTTTGCCGGCAAGCGGATTATACGGCCTGACGCGGGTATTTCAGGAAAGATGGTTTTTAAGGGAATGAGAAACATTAGTATAAAGCCGTTGTATATGATGGATTTTATTTCCGGAGGTAAAAAATAATGTTTTTGAAAAAGCAAGCTGTAGTTAAAGAAAGAGAATCATCTCATTATTACAGGCTTTTGAAAACATGGGCGGAGATAGACCTTTCTGCTCTTCGCTTTAACACAAAATACATTCAGAGAAAACTTGGGAAGAATATTGCTGTTATGGCAGTAGTAAAATGCAACGCCTATGGCCACGGCGCGGTAGAAATTTCCCGGCAGGTAGTTAATCTCAAGGTAAAAGCGCTGGGTGTTTCAAGCCTTTCCGAAGGAATCGAACTCAGAAGTTATTTTAAAAATATTCCCATAGTTGTTTTGAGTTCCGGAATGAGCGGGCAGGCTGATGAATTTATTGAGTATGGCCTTTCTCCTGTGGTATGTTCGTGGCAGATGGTAAATTTTCTCGCGAAAGCTGCTGACAAAAGGGGGGTCCGGGCAAAGGTACACATAAAAGTTGATACTGGAATGGGCCGCATAGGGGTATGGCATGAGAAAGCGGATGAATTCGCGAGGGATGTTAGCAGGAATCCTAATGTTGAGATTGAGGGAGTGTGTTCGCATTTCGCGACATCTGACGAAAAAAACCTTGATTTCGCGAAGATGCAGCTTAAATATTTTAATTGTTTTCTCGAGAGAATCAAGGATTTGCCTATAAAATTTAAACATATTTCAAATACAGGCGGGATATTTAATCTGCCTGACTCGCGCCTGAATATGGTTCGGCCGGGCCTTTCGATTTACGGTGTCAGCCCTTCTGAGTTTGTTAAAGGAAATGAGAAACTAAAACCGGTCCTTTCTCTCATGACAAAAATAGCTTTTTTAAAGAAAGTCTCTCCGGGCAGAACTCTTAGTTATGGCAGGACATTTAAAACCAAAAAAGAAATAAGAGTAGCGACTCTTCCGGTTGGTTACGGGGACGGGTATCCCCGCCTTCTTTCTAATAAAGGTTATGTTCTTATCAAAGGAAAGAAAGCTCGTATTCTCGGAGCGGTAACAATGGATCAGATGATGGTGGACGTAACTGATATTAAAGGTGTCAAGGTTGAGGATGTTGCCGTACTTATCGGGAAACAGGGGAGAGAGAAGATAATTGCCACAGAGGTCGCTCGGACGGCAGGAACTATTCCATACGAGATATTTACTTCCATTAATAAAAGGGTTCAAAGAGTTTATATAAATAAGGATTGTTAAAATAACACAAACCTGTTCCACCCCGGGGGTGAAACAATGGCATGGGATAAAAAAATGGCTGAGCTTAAACACGATCCTAAAAAATACGAGAAAATCCATAATATCCTGTTTCTCGCGGATATACTGTTAACCATACTGGTTCTGCTTACTTTTTTTATGACTCCCCTTTCTGTTAACCTCATGGAAATAGCCCGGGGAAATGTCCCTGAAACACTTGGGGCCAACATCGCGTTTATACTGCTCAACGCGTTTTATCTCGTTGCTTTCGTAAGCATAATCTGGTTAATCTTTCTGCCGCTGCATTTTTACGGTTCATATGTCGTTGAACACAAATACGGGCTTTCCAATCTTACAAAAATTAAATGGTTCAAAGATGAAATGAAAAGCCTTTTGCTGGGGGTAATCACTAAACTTATTCTTATAGAAGCGCTGTATCTCCTCTTGTGGAAAAGCCCGGGAAATTGGTGGATATGGACAGCGGTTGTCTGGATAATATTCAGCGTTGTTATGAGTAAGATCTACCCTTCGGTTATACTTCCGTTATTCTACAAGGTTAAACCGATTGAAAATAAAACCCTTGCTGAGAGGATAAAAAAGTTTATAGAAAAGGAAGGCGGGCGTGTTTTAGGAATTTTTGAATGGGAGTTAAGCGCGAAGACAAAAAAGGCAAACGCGGCTTTTACCGGAATGGGCAATACCAAAAGGGTTATACTCAGCGACACCTTGATAAACAATTATACAGATGACGAAATAGAAACAATTATTGCCCATGAGTTTGGCCATCACAGGTTCAAGCATCTCTATAAATTTCTGTATATAGGCGCCGGTGTTTATATAGTCAGTTTTGCCGCGATTAATATGGTTTTTAAGGGCCTTATAGAATGGCGTTATTATGACAGCATAGACTTTTTTAATATTGCCACTTTCCCGTTAATCGCGCTTTGCGTATACATTATTCAGCTTGTCGCGATGCCTGTGCTGAATGTAATCTCCAGGTTTTTTGAAAGGCAGGCAGACCATTTCGCGTTTGAAAAAACAAATAACCCCGACGCGTTTATTTCCGGTATGTCCAGGCTTGCCGAGCAAAACCTCGCGAATAAGGAGCCTAACGCGATTATAGAATTTTTACTCTATAGCCATCCGGCCATATCTAAAAGGATAAAAGCGGCAGAGGAATATAAAAAGAATCAATCACGGATTACGAATTGAAAAAAGAACCTATCCTTTATGTAGTTGCTACCCCCATAGGAAATCTTGATGACATGTCTGCCCGGGCGGTTAATGTCATGACAATTTCGGATTTTATCATCGCGGAGGATACGAGAAAAGCGCGGATTCTTTTAAATAAATTTAACATTAGTAAAAAGAGAGTAGTAAGTTTTTTTGAAGGAAATGAGAAGGAGAAAATATCCGGCATAGTTAAAATGGTAAAAAACGCGGAGTGCTGTTCCCTGATTTCCGAAGCGGGTACACCGTGCGTATCTGATCCCGGGTACAGGCTTGTGAGAACCTTGCGCGATGACGGGATTAATGTAGTGCCGGTTCCCGGTCCCTGTGCCGCGATAGCGGCGCTCTCGGCATCGGGCATTGCGTCTGACAGATTCGCGTTTGAAGGGTATTTGCCCAAAGGAGAAAAGAAGTTGGAAAAATTCCTCTCAGGCCTTGAAAATGAAGAGAGAACACTTTTGTTCTATGAATCCCCCAGGAGAATACAAAAATCACTGGCGGTTATGATAAAAGTTTTTGGCAGCAGAAAAGCGTGCCTTTTTCGCGAAATGACAAAGATGTTTGAAGAAAGCATCTTTGGGACGCTTGAAGAGATAAGAGGGAAAGTTTCTGAGCCGGTGAGAGGCGAGGTGACTCTTGTTGTCGCCCCGCCGGAAAAGAAAAGAACCTGGGATATTGACTTTGGCAGAGCTGTTCAGGTTATACAGGAGGAAACAGGAATTTCAAAAGGCAGAGCGGCAAAGCTCACGGCGAAGATAACAGGGGCTAAAAAAAGAGACATATATAAAGAGGCACTGAAAGAGAATGAAATTAGGTGATTTTGAAGTTTACGTTCTAAGCGATGGAACCTTTAGGCTTGACGGAGGAAGCATGTTCGGTGTTATCCCCAAACTATTATGGGGAAAAAAGATAAGCTGTGACAAAAATAATAGAATTGAGCTCGCGATGAACTGCCTGCTTGTGAAAACCGGCTCAAAAAACATTCTGATCGAAACAGGGATAGGGGAAAATTATTCGGCTAAAGAAAGAAAAATATATGATATTAAAAAAGATAAAAATCTTATTGAATCAATCTCCGGTACGGGTATTTCACCCGATGAAATTACCGATGTTATTCTTACGCACCTCCACTTTGACCATACAGGGTACAATCCCAGTTTTAGAAATGCAACATTCCATATTCAGAAAGCTGAGTGGGATGACGCCGTTTCGAAATGCGGACTTACAAAGAAAAGTTACAGGGATGAAAATATTTTGCCCGTAATGGAAAGAGTTAATTTCCTGGCAGGTTCTGAAAACATATGTAAAGGTGTATCAGTGGAAATTACCGGAGGCCATACAAAAGCCCATCAGATAGTAAAGGTTTCTTCAGGAGGGGAAACACTGGTATTTTTTGGTGACATTATTCCTACAGCCAATCATCTCGGTAAATTTTATATTTGCCCTTACGATGTTTATCCTCTTGATACCTTTAAAATTAAAGAAAAGCTTAAACAACAGGCGATAAAAGAAAAATGGCTGTGTGTTTTTTATCACGATATCAAGGTTCCGCTCGCGGAAATATTATTGAACGATGAAATTAAAGCGTGTCAGCCGCGTTAGCAGATATTTGAGATAAAAGCTTTAACAACATCCGGATCAAAGTGTGTTCCTGATCCTTTCTCTATCATTTTCAACGCGTCAGCTTCATTAAGCGCTTTTCTGTAAGGGCGTTCGGAAATCATGGCCTGGTATGTATCCGCTACGGCCAGTATCCTTGCACCGAGAGGAATATCCCGGGATTGTAAACCTTGAGGGTATCCGGAGCCGTCATATTTCTCATGGTGATGCAGTATCATCTGAAGTGTGCCGTTAAGCGAGGCGACAGTTTCAAGTATTTCAAAAGCCATACGGGGATGCTTCTTTATAATCTGACATTCTTCAACGGTCAAAGGCGCCGTTTTTTGAAGGATAGCGTCGCTGATATAAATCTTGCCTATATCATATAAAGCGGCGGCCTGTTTTATGGTTTGGACTTCTTCTTCTTTGATTTTCAATATGCCGGAAACTTTTTCAATAATTGAAATCATCCACTCGAAGTGTTCTCCAATAAAAGGCTTTCTGATATCCAGGTTTTTGGCAATGGAATAAATTTCTTCCAGGCCGGAAACTTTTTTGGCTATGTTAAAGATTTGCCGGGTAGAGTCCTCGTTAAGATGCTCGCTTTGTTCGAGGGAATCAGTGAAACTATGTATTGAATTAACAATAGATTTTTTTGCCTTATTGCCAAAATCAAGGATAGTTTTTTTAAGCGTTTCGATGTTAGCCGTTTTACCGCTGCCTTCAGCGAGAGGCGTGCCTTTGTTTTTATAGAAAACAGCTCTGCCCTTTCCGAAGTCTTTTGCCTCAATAAGAGCGGCGTCTGTAACCTTCAAAAGGTCTTCATAGGTTTTGATGTTTTTGTCGGGGAAACAGGCGGCACCTACATTTACAGTGATGTTAGCGCTCTGTCCGTTCAGCTTAAAATCATGCAGATTTATTTTATTAATAATCTGTTCGGAGAATCGCTTTGCCCCGGCATAACCGCTTTCTATAAGAAGAACCACGAACCGGCCGTCCTTAGCCCTGAAAATAACATCTTCCTGTCGGCCTTCTTTTTTTATCAGGCGGCCGACTTCCTTTAGGACAAAATTCCCGAATGAACGGTCGTCAGTGTCGTTTATGTTCGCAAAATTATCTATATCAAATGTTACCAGCGCCATTGGGAGGATACTTCTCTGCGCCCTGCTGAGTTCAGCTGAAAGCCTTTCTGTAAGATATCTATAATTGTAAAGGCCGGTTAAATGGTCAATTCTTGTAATGTTGGTTAATTCTTCTTTTTCCTGCAGGAATTCTTCCTCAGCTTTTTTGCGCTTTGTGACATCCTGGACATAAACAGCCAGTTGAACAACAATGTTATTTTCGTTAAATATCGGGTGGCAGTGTATTTCTACCTCTTTTTGGCTGCCATCGTTGTCCGGGTATGTTTTCTCAATATTTGTATTTTTCTTGGTTTTTTTAACTTCTTCCAGTATCCAGGTAAGGCTTTCTTTAATGGTAGGATTGTCTGAATAGTGGGCTGCGAGAGAACTTTTGTCACCCGGCTCAAAACCGCTTGCTGAATTCGCGGTTATAATATACCCGGATTTTGGATCGATGATATAAAATGGGTAAGGCAGCGCTTCAAAAGCATCCCCGCCGAGCTCGCCGTTTTCTCCCGGGCCTTTTTTTTCACTGGAAGACACATCAATTTCCCGGGTATCGGTAGGGACTGTATCCTTTTTAGAATTCTCAAGCATGTTGTTTCCTTGTCTAATACTATAATAACTTCTACTACAGTATGTTATAAATTGTCAAGCCCGTATTTCACGAAGGCACAGGCCTCTGGACGGGGACAACCTTTTTTTACCTGGCCATTTTTAATGTAATCGTTCCGGTTTTACATCCCGCATTCTCAAGATCCCGGGACTCTACAACGTTGACAAATTATTGTCGATATGAGATTCTTTAAACTA
>CBDURG010000029.1:0-17696 GCA_965369805.1 uncultured bacterium | reverse complement strand
CGATTAAAAGCAGAAATAATACAGCAATAGTTTTTCTCAAAAGATATATCCTTTTCTTTTTTCGTGATTATCTTTTTCCCTATCCTCTCGAACAACCATAATATTACAATATGTTTATTGCTGAAAGGAAAAAATTCCATATTATATTCTTGTAGATACTGCTATAGAGGACTTATAATCTGGATGTGAGCAAAACCATAAAAGAAAAATTAAAAAAAGAGCTTACTTTGCTTGATGTTTTTTGTGTGGCAACCGGCGCGATGATTAGTTCAGGTTTGTTTATTTTACCCGGGTTGGCTTACGCGATGGCCGGGCCAGCCGTTCTGCTATCATATATTATCGCGGGTTTGTTATGCATCCCTGCCCTGCTCAGTAACGCGGAATTAATAACAGCGATGCCGAAAGCCGGGGGAGATTACTTCTATATCATGAGAGGTTTTGGCCCTCTTTTGGGAACGTTAGCAGGCTTTAGTACCTGGTTTTCTCTAAGCATGAAAGGTGCCTTTGCCCTGTTAGGGATGGGTGCTTATTTAACTATTCTGACAGACCTGCCTTTAAACATTATAGCCCTTATATGCTGTCTGCTTTTTATTTTTTTAAATTTAGCCGGTGTTAAAGAGGCAGGGAAAGTGCAGGTTTTATTGGTTCTGGGGCTTCTGGGCATATTGTTCTGCTATATTTTTGGGGGGATTAAAGCGGTTGACTCTTTTAATTTCAAACCTTTTTTCAGCAAGGGGCTGGGTCCGGTATTTGCTGCCGCGAGTTTTGTTTTTATTTCTTACGGAGGGTTAACGAAAGTAGCGGCCCTGGCGGAAGAAGTGAAAAATCCGGGTAAAAATTTACCTCTTGGAATGATTCTTTCTATTGCTGTTACCTCTCTTATATATACTGTAGTAATTTTTATTACAATAGGAGTCCTAAGTCCCGGAGAGCTTGAAGCGACACTTATTCCCATATCTGCCGGAGCCGGTGTTTTTGGAGGTGAAGTTTTTAAGGTAATAATAAGTATAGGCGCTTTTCTGGCGTTTATCTCCACCGCCAATTCCGCGATTATGACCGCTTCAAGATATCCACTTGGCATGAGCAGGGATAAATTGCTGCCGCCAATTTTTCAGAAGATAGGCACGAGGGTTAAAACGCCCTATATTGCCATTCTTTTTACCGGGTTGTTCATGGTTGTTGTTATCACGTTCTTGAAGCTGGAATTTTTAGTTAAGCTTGCTTCAAGTATTCTAATTTTGCTCTTTATGTTTGCCAACCTGACTCTCATACTGTTCAGAGAAAGTAAACTTTTAAGTTACCGGCCCAAATTTCGAGCCCCTTTTTATCCATATTTACAAATAATTGGAATATTGGGGGGAGGATTTCTTCTTATCGAAATGGGGTCGTTCATTGGTTTTATTACTCTGATGTTCCTGTTTACAGGGTTTATATGGTACAAGGTTTATGTGGGAAAAAGAGCTGTCAGAGATTCAGCTTTGATCTACGCGCTGGAAAAGCTGGTGTCAAAAGATACGGAACTTACTTCCGATAACCTGCTTACAGAGTTGAAAGACGTTGTAGTCCAGAGGGATGAAATTATTGAAGACAGGTTCCATAAGCTAATGGAGAAAAGTAAGGTGTTAGATGTTGAAGAACTCCTGAAAGCGGAGGATTTATTCAGGGACATTTCAAATATTTTAGCCGAAGAACTCACAATGGCGCCTGATACCATATTAAAGAAATTGATAGAGAGAGAAAAATCAGCTACTACAATAATAAGAAAGGGCCTTGCGATTCCTCACATTGTAGTTGAAGGAAAAAATGTTTTTAAGGCACTGATGATAAGGGCAAAGGCGGGGATAATTTTTCCTGACGATGAACTGGTCCATGTTATGTTTGTTTTTGCGGGTTCCATAGATGAGCGCGTTTTGCACTTGAAAAGCCTGGCGGCAGTGGCTCAAATTACACAGAATCCGGGATTTGATAGAAAGTGGAAGGAAGCGAGAAACAAGGAGGAAATTAAGAACTTTGTTCTTTTAGCCGATAGGAAAAGAGGCTAGAAAAAACGATCTGGTAAAGGTAAACTGTTTTTTAGAATAGAAAAACTTTAACAGTGATATAATCAAGCTGTAAATTGTGCTAAAATACAATCATGGAAGGTGCTTTTTTAAAAAGGAGTATTGTATGAAAATTGGGATAATGAGCGCGTGGAATTCTGATTCCGGCGCTTCAATTCACGCGGAATTTATCGGCAGGGAATTTATTAAGATGGGGCATGAGCTTACCGTGTTTTCTTTTGTCCCTGAAAGTTTTCATGGGACAGCAATTGTTGACAAGGATGAACCTTATGTTCACAGGTGTTTCAGCACTTTTAATGCTCCCCGTGTTGTTTTTGACAGCGTTCCCTTTATGAAGGAAAATTATGATATATTTCTCACGGAAGATATAGGCATGTTTCCAAAAGATGAGCTTGGCAGGATTTTCCACTGGATAAAGAAAAAATCTAAAACCGTGACGGTTATACATGATGGAAAACTTACGGATGATCCTTCGTTTCACCAGTTTGACTGGGATGGAATAGTCGGATTTGACCCCAGGTACATTGATTTTCTTAAAGAAGGATACCCTGAGGAAATTTTAAAATATATCCCTTATCCCTGTTTGCCCTGGAAGCCCGGCGATAAGAAGGCGGCCCGTAAGAAGCTAAAGCTTCCGACTGACAAAAAGATAGTGTTTATGTTTGGCCCCGCGTCCGGTTCCGGTTCCGAAGTTATTCCATGGCTCTGGGCAATGAGGGAAGAGTATCCAATTCATATTGTTATTGTCTGTAACCATAAACCCACTTTGATGAAGATAGAGCCTTACGTTGATCTTGCTAAGGGAATGGTTGAATTAAGAAAACAGACACTTACTATCGAAGAAATTTATGATTACCTTCATGCTTCTGATGTTACAATATTTAACAAGCCGCGTTTGCCATGGGTTGCCGTTTCGAGTACTATTTATCAGTGTCTCGGCGCGGGTTGTCCTTTTCTTTCGCGTGAATCGAATTTTGTTGATATGGTTAAAGACGCGGTGTTCTTGTATAAAAGCTTTGGCCAGTTCAAAGAAGCGGTGAAGCATGCTTTTGAAGATGTTACGGAAACAGAAAAAGTTTTAAGGGGCGCTCAAAATTATCTTGAAAAAAACAGCGCGTCTAAAATTGCCGCTGAGTTCATAAAATATTTCGAAACCCTTTTGAAAAAGTAGGAGAAAAAATGTTTAAAAGACATGAAAAAAATCCGATTTTAAAACCGGTAAAAACCCACGATTGGGAATCAAGGTGCGTATTTAACTGCGCGGCATACTATAACAAGGGAGTTCATATAGTTTACAGGGGAATGGGCTTTGACCAGATATCACATTTCGGCTATGCTTACACTAAAGACGGTTATAATATTGATAAGAGGCTTGAGAAATCGATATATTCACCGCGGGACAAATATGAGACAAGAGGTGTTGAAGACCCGCGGATCGTTATGATGAATGACACGGTATATATGACTTACGCGGGTTTCGACGGCAAAGGAGCAAGTGTATGTATGGCTTCTCTGCCGCTGGATAAATTTATTAAAAACGAATGGGATTGGAAAAGATATTCATGCATACTTCCGGTTTTGCCTGTTCCGGATAAAGATGATAAAAATGCTGCTTTGTTTCCGGAAAAGATCAATGGCAGATATGTTTTGCTTCACAGGATACCGCCTGATATCTGGATTTCGTATTCGGAAGACCTTGTTAACTGGACCGATCACAAGATACTTGCCAAACCGAGAGAAGGACTGTTTGATGAAGCAAAGGTGGGAGCAGGGGGGCCCCCTATAAAAACGGACAAAGGCTGGCTTTGCGTTTACCACGGAGTCCAGTGGAAAGATAAAGAAAACAAGAAAGGTTTTGGAACTTACAGTCTGGGAATGATGCTGCTTGACCTGCAAAATCCTGAAAAAATACTTTTCAGGAGCGACAATACTGTTTTGGAACCTGCGGAAGAGTATGAGGAGCAGGGGTATGTTGCCGATGTTGTATTTACATGCGGTACGGTGTTAATTGGTGATGAACTTTTTTGTTATTATGGCGGAGCGGATACAGTAATCTGTCTCGCGACAGCAAAACTTAATGACATATTGAATATGGGAAAATGAGTCTTTTAAAAAGGCATAGGAAAAATCCTATTTTAACTCCTCGTGGAAGGGGCTGGGAGTCCGCAATGGTTTACAATGCCGCGGCAATCTACGAGGGAGGGAAAATACATATTTTTTACAGGGCGCAGAGGAATAAACGGGCAATTTCATATGTTGGGTATGCTTCAACAAAAGATGGGTTTAATATTAATGAGCGTTTATCAAAACCTGTTTTTGGCCCTGCGAGAGGTAACGAAATTGAAAAATGGGGTGTTGAAGACCCGCGGCTCGTGAAAATGGGCAGAACCTATTACATGAGTTATACTGCTTACGGCCAGATTCCCCGCATGAGTAATGTGATTCGTAAAGTGGAATATAGAAGCGCCCAGATTGGGATAACGGCCATTTCAGCCGGAAACATACGTGAGCAGAAATGGAAGTGGGGCAAAAGATATTATCCTCTCGGCAGGATTCAGAACAAGGATTGTATTATTTTTCCGGAGAAAATAAACGGAAAATATGTAATGTACCATCGTATTTCTCCTTATTTGTGGTCAGCGGAATCCAGTAATTTGCGTGACTGGACTAACCATAAAATTGTAATGGGGCCTGAGTTCAAATGGGAATATTACAAAATTGGCGGTGGGCCGTCTCCGATCAAGACAAAGAACGGATGGATTATTATTTATCATGGAGTTGACAGGAAGTGGAGATATTTTCTCGGGCTCGCGGTAGCAGACCTGCAAAATCCTTCAAAAATTATTTACCGCCACAAAAAGCCGATATTATCTCCTGAAAAACCTTATGAGAAAGAAGGTTTTGTCCCATATGTTGTATTCAGTAATGGCGCGGTTGAAATAAACGGAGAAATATTTGTTTACTACGGCGCGGCAGATACTGTTCTTGGTGTTGCCACAACAACAGTGAAAGATATACTTAAGTTATTCTAAAATCTACTTCTCATTATCCGGTCCATTATCCTGTCAGGAAGGAATTTTCTTAAGGCGGAGCCTATACGCGCCGGTGTCGTGATAAGGTATCTTGTTTTTGGATTTTTTGATTCAATGGCGTGGATAATTTTTTTTGCGACAGCATCGGCCCCGAGCGCGAACGGCGCTTTTTGGCCGTTTTTAAGGTCTTTTTTTCTTGAAAGGATTTTTTCTTTATACCTTTTTGAAAAGGTACTTTCTTCTACAGGAATTGTTTCCTCAAAGTTTTTAAGCGCGTTTACTCTAAAGGATGAGATTATCGGCCCGGGTTCAATCACAGAAACACGGATGCCGGATCCTTTTAGCTCCACCCTTAAAGCGTCTGATATCGCTTCAAGCGCGAATTTTGAAGCGGAATAAGCTCCATTAAAAGGCAGGGATATTTTACCCGCGATTGAACTTATATTAATAATTCTTCCGTAATGCTGTTTTCTGAATACCGGTATTAAAAGGTTTGTAAGTTCCTGAAGGCCGAATACGTTTATTTCAAACTGGTTTTTTAAAGATTTCCGCGGGATATCTTCAATAGCCCCGGCCTGGCAGAAACCCGCGTTGTTAACGAGCGCGCCGAGTGTTCCCCCGGTTTCTTTTAAAACAGATTGGACGGCCTGTCTTATTGATTCAGAAACCGCTAATTCAAGGGCAACGGCGTAAAAACCTTCTTTTTCGAGGAACTCAAGGTCTTTTTCTTTTCTCGCGGTAGCAAATACTTTCCAGCCCTTTTGTTTAAGTTTTCTTGCCGCGGCAAGGCCAATACCCGAAGAACATCCTGTAATTACAACTGATGGGTACTCTTTTTTCATAAGATCATTATAATCGAAATTTTTAGAGTAACAATATATAATTTATTTGCGCCTTTGTGCCTCTTATCTAATATTGGCGGAGTCTGAACCTCAGTATGTGCCGCATAGTAGGGTTTGAAAGAAAATGGGGAAAGTCCCAAGCAAGCGAAACGAGTGCGTGTCCCCAATTATCCACTGCCCGCCGTCCCTTTTATTACTCAAAATTAGCACCCTATCGGGTATGAATTCCTCAATTTTATAAATATATCATACCTTATGAGGTATAAACGCACTATTTATATACCCTAAAGGGTGCAATGTTTTCTAATTAGCACCTTATGGGGTATAAAATTTATAAAAAAATGTTGGAACTATACCCGATATGTGATATGTTCGGGTTGTTATGAAGCAAGAGAATTTACAATACATAATGGATATTTCCCTTCAAATAAAAAATTTGCGGAGGAAAAGCGGGTTAACCCAAGTTGAGTTTGCCAAACGGGCGGGAGTCGGGTTGCGTTTTTTGAGAGAGCTTGAACGCGGTAAGGCAACTGTAAGAATGGATAAGCTCATGCAAGTTTTGGCTTTTTTAGGATATCATCTGGAATTAAAAAGGAATGAACCTCAAGCTACCATAAAACATGAAGAAACTGGTATTATATAGGGCAGACGTTGAATAAATGTCCGCGGCGCTCTTTGCGATTAATGTTGTTTTGTGTGTGATTTAGTTTTAACATTGAGAATATAGGGGAAGGAAATCAGTTTTTTGTGGTTAACCATAATAAAAAATAATAGGGGATAGGAAATGGCGATACAATTACAGGAGTTGATAGAGAGAATTAACCAGGAGGGTATAAAATCTGCGGAGGAAAAGACCCGGGAGATAATAGCCGAGGCTGAAAAGAAAGCCGAAGATATTATTGAAAAGGCGCGAAAGGAAGCAAAAGGCCTTACAGAGAAAGCAAACGAGAGCGCGAAAAGCACCCGGGAAAAATCCGAAAAAGCCATAAAACAGTCATTTCGCAATGTGATGCTCGCGTTAAAACAGGAGATTACAAAACAATTCGACCTGATTGTAAAAAGTGAAATAGGAAAAGCCCTGAACCCGGAGGTTATAAGCGAAGTAATTATCAATGTTTCAAAAGATATCGCGAAACAAAAAAGTGATGGAAAGGATATTCAGATTCTTGTAAACGAAAAAGACGCGAAAAAACTCACGGGAACTTTTGTCGAGAGCTTTAAAAAGGAAATTAAAGCAGGGTTGGAAATAAAACCTGTGAAAAACATTGATGCGGGGTTTATGGGGAGTTTTGATGACGGTAAGTCACATTATGATTTTACTGATGACGGGCTTAGAGAATGTCTCTTCGCGTATATTAGCCCCCAGCTGAAGGAAATTGTAAAAAAGTGAAATATAGTGCTTTAATGACAAATGACAAATGCCAAAGCTCAAAGTTCAAGTGAAATCCAAAATTCAAATTATAAGACTCTTTGACCATTTAAGCATTTGAGCTTCATTTGACATTTGAACTTAGTTGCTTAAATTCATATTCTTTTATAAGCTATAATTAATTACGATTTATGATATTTAGGTGTTGAATTAATGAATCAGCAATACTATTTTTTGTGCGCTTCCTTGCCCATGTTGGCATTTGGGTCAAAACCGCCGATGTCAAACGAGGATTTCGTTAAGCAGAGTACGGGAAATGTGACTGTAAAGGATTCTGGAATTCTCCTGAGCGCGCGCCTCCTTCCTGAAAAGAAGATTAAAAAAAGTCACCCTGCTCTTAAGGTTTGGGCCGGCTTTGAAACAATGCTTAGAAATGAAATGGTTAATTTCAGGGCGAAAAAACTTGGGAAGGACCCCCTGGATTATTTCAGGGGAGAATATGTTCCCGCGCCGAATTTAACCAGGATTGTATTAGAGGCATCGGGTGAGGAAACCCCTCTTGAAGTTGAAAGAAGGATAGACACAGCCCGGTGGGAGAAACTTGAAGAAATACAACAGCAGCATTTTTTTGATTTGCAGTTTCTTGTCGTTTATTTTTTAAAACTTCAGATTCTGAATAAATGGGACAATATGATGAAAACTGAAAAAGCCCGTAAAATATTGAGAGAACTGTTGCCGCCTGAAAAGGAGCTTAAAGAATGAGTAAAAGAGAAGGCCGTATATCCGGAATAAACGGAAACATGATTATAGTTAACTTTGATGATTTTGTTCTGCAGAATGAAGTCGCTTATGCTGTAACCGGAGATGAACATCTTAAATCAGAGGTTATCAGGGTGAGGGGTAAAAAAGCGGAACTGCAGGTTTATGAAGGAACTGAAGGTTTAAAAGTAGGAGATAAGGTTGAATTTAGCGGGGAACTTCTTGTGGTTGAGCTGGGGCCGGGGCTTTTAACACAGGTGTATGACGGGCTTCAAAACCCTCTTCCCCTTCTTGCCGAGAAATGCGGGGTTTTCCTTAAGAGGGGGGTTTATTTAAGCGCTCTTTCTGATACGGAAGAATGGAAGTTTACCCCGACAGTTAAGGCCGGTGCCTCTGTTACAGCGGGAGATGTTCTGGGAACAGTTCCCGAAGGTATTTTTAAACACTGTATCATGATCCCTTTCGCGATGAGGGATGAATATAAAGTTGTAAAGGCGGCAAAAGAGGGTTCCTATACTATCAAAGAGACAATCGCGGAAGTGAAAGATTCAAAAGGGGAAATACAGAAGATAACAATGGTCCAGTCATGGCCTGTTAAAATACCCATAACCGCTTATGCTGAAAAGCTTAAACCGACTGAGCCCATTACAACTAAAGTAAGGATTATTGATACACTGGTACCGATCGCGAAAGGAGGAACTTATTGTATCCCGGGGCCATTTGGCGCGGGGAAAACGGTTCTCCAGCAGATTACAAGCCGCCACGCGGAAGTTGATATTGTTATTATAGCTGCCTGCGGTGAACGTGCCGGTGAAGTTGTGGAGACCCTGAGGGAATTTCCTGAACTTACAGATCCCAGAACAGGGGAATCCCTGATGGAAAGGACAATTATTATCTGTAACACAAGCTCTATGCCGGTGGCCGCGCGGGAATCAAGCGTTTATACAGCGGTTACCCTGGCGGAATATTACAGACAGATGGGATTGAATGTCCTTCTGCTTCCTGATTCAACGTCGCGCTGGGCGCAGGCGATGAGAGAAATGTCAGGAAGGCTTGAAGAAATACCGGGAGAAGAAGCTTTCCCGGCTTATCTTGAATCAAGAATAGCTTCTTTCTATGAAAGGGCCGGGGTGGTCCGGCTTAATAACGGAAAGATAGGCTCGGTAACAATCGGGGGAACCGTAAGCCCCGCGGGCGGCAACTTTGAAGAACCGGTAACCCAGGCGACATTAAAGGTTGTTGGGGCTTTTCTCGGGCTTTCCAGGGAACGCTCGGACGCGAGAAAGTATCCTTCGATAGACCCTCTTGATTCCTGGAGTAAATATAAAAGCTGTGTGGACGATAAACAGGTTGAGTATGCCCGTAAGATTTTGATAAGAAGTACCGAAGTCGGGCAGATGATGAAAGTTGTCGGTGAAGAAGGAACGTCACTGGATGACTTTATTGATTATCTTAAAGGGCAATTTGTGGATGAAGTTTATTTGCAGCAGAACGCGTTTGATGAAGTTGACGGAGCGACATCAGCAGAAAGACAGAGATATGTTTTTAATGTGCTCCATTACATTTTGGAAGCTGAATTTCAATTTGAAAACAAAGAAGAGACAAGACATTTTTTTCAGCAGCTCAGGCAGGACTTCAGGAACTGGAATTCTGACCCCTGGGAAAGTGATGAATTTAAAAAGAGAGAGGATTTACTGAAAAGCAAAATTGAGGAAACAACAGGAAGAATAAAAGGATAATTATGCAAAAGGTTTACAGTAAAATATTACAGATTGTAGGAGATGTTATAACAGTTGAAGCCGAGGGCATAGGCAACCAGGAGCTTGCAGAGGTAACAACCTCAAGAGGGAAATCCTTGGCCCAGGTTATACGTCTTGATGAAAATAAAGTTTATCTGCAGATGTTTGCCGGCAGCCGGGGCGTTTCAACAGGGGATAAAATAAGGTTTTTGGGGCACAGAATGCGGGTTTCTTTCTCAGACAATCTTCTGGGAAGAATTTTTAATGGAAGCGGTATGCCGAGAGACAACGGGCCTTCGCTTGCTGAAAATTTAATTGAAATAGGCGGCCCGTCGGTAAATCCCGCTAAAAGGATTATCCCAAAAAGAATGGTAAGAACCGGGATTCCAATGATAGATGTTTTTAATTCACTTGTTATCTCCCAGAAGCTTCCTATCTTTTCCGTCGCGGGAGAGCCCTACAATGAAGTTCTTGCCAGAATTGCAATGCAGGCGGAAGTGGATGTGATAATACTTGGCGGCCTTGGCCTTAAATATGATGATTTTCTTTTTTTCAGAGATACGCTTGAGGAACACGGAGCCCTTTCCAACTCGATCTTTTTTGTTCATACAGCCTCTGATCCTACGGTTGAGTGTGTTATGGTTCCTGATATGTGTCTTACTGTGGCAGAGCAGCTCGCGATTAACGGAAAAGATGTTCTTGTTCTCTTAAGCGATATGACAAACTTTGCCGATTCACTAAAAGAAATAGCCATAACAATGGAACAGATACCTTCCAACCGCGGGTACCCCGGGGATCTTTACAGCCAGCTTGCCGCCCGCTATGAAAAGGCGGTTAACTTTAGCGATGCCGGGTCTATTACTATTCTCGCGGTAACAACAATGCCAGGAGATGATGTAACCCATCCGGTTCCTGACAATACGGGATACATTACAGAAGGGCAGTTGTATCTTAGAAACGGGAGAATCGAGCCGTTTGGTTCTTTAAGCCGCTTAAAACAGCAGGTGAACGCGAAAACAAGAGAAGATCATAGGACGGTAATGGACACAATGATCCAGCTTTATGCGGATTTTAATGGCGCGAAAGAAAAGCTGGCTATGGGTTTTGAAACAACCGGGTGGGATAAAAAGCTTCTCAAATACGGAGAAATGTTTGAAGAGCGGATGATGTCGCTGAAAGTTAATATGCCTCTTGAAAAAGCGCTTGATCTCGGATGGGAAATAATGGCTGAATGTTTCGCGCCGGAGGAAACAGGGATAAAAACAGAAATGATTGAAAAATTCTGGCCGAAGAAAAAAGAGGGACAGGAAATAAAAGAGGAACGAGAAGAAGAAATAGAAGAAGGCCCTGCTACGGTAGAAGACCTTGCTGTTTCAGAAGATAATTCTGAAGACAGTGGGGAAGCGGAGAAGAAAAGAAGAAAGAGTTAACCACGAAGGTCACGAAGAGCACGAAGAAAAAATTTTAAAAAAGCTTGAACCATAGACGAATACTGATTAACACAGATAAAAGCAGTGAATGGTGGATCAGTAAAACTATTCACTATATACCTGATACTAAAGACTGAACAATGGCAAGAAAAAAAATAAAGTTTACAAAGGGAGAGTTAAAAAAACAGCGTGATTCGATGATGCAGTTCCAGCGTTATCTTCCAATTCTTCAGTTAAAACAGCAGCAGCTTCAGCTTGAAGTTCAAAAGACAGAGGCCAGGTTAAAAAAGCTCAAAGAAGAAGTGGAACAGATCAAGGAGGACATGGTTAGCTGGATTGGCGTATTGGCTGAACCGAAAATAGATCTTACTCCCTGGGTGAAACCAAAAGATGTTGTGACATCTACCACAAATATCGCGGGCGTTAACATTCCCGTTTTTAAAAGGGCTGATTTCGCGGAGGTTGACTATGATTTTTTCAGTATGCCCTTATGGGTTGACACTGCTGTTGATGAAATACGCAGACTTTCAGAGCTTATCGCGGAGGTTGATATCACTCGGGAAGAATATAATATTCTTAATAAAGAACTTAAAGTTACCATGCAGCGGGTAAATCTTTTTGAAAAGGTTAAGATTCCCGAAAGCAAAGAAAATATAAGGGTTATCCAAATTTATCTGGGTGACCAGTATACGAATGCCGTCGGAAGAAGCAAGATAGCAAAGAAAAAGATAGAAGCCCTTTTAAAAACTTAGGTCGCGTTTATGATTGTTCAGATGAAAAAAATTACTATTATTGTTCAGGACAAGGACAAGGAAGAAGCATTAACTCAGCTTTCTTCTCTCGGGTTGGTTCATGTTGAACATCTGAGTAATCCCGCAGGACAGTCCATCAATGAGGTGCATGAAGATATTCACATGATTTCAAGAGCGCTGGAAATTATCCCGTTAGGAGCTGAAAGCCTTGTGTCCAGGCAAGTTGAGAATTGGGGCAAAGTCGCGGATACGGTCCTTGATTTAAGGGATTACCGCGGCAAGTTGATGGAACGCCGAAGAAAATGCCAGGGAGAAATCGACTGGTGGGCAGCCTGGGGGGATTTTGATGTTTCTCTTATCAGGCATTTAAGCGTGAAAGGTATTCAGGTTTACCTTTGTGAAGTACCTGTCAAGGAACTTAAAGATATTCCCGGGGACGCGATTGTTCAGATAGTTTCCAGGAAGGGCGGAATTGTCCGCTGCGCGATTGTTTCTGGTAAAGAGATGGAGTTTTCTTTTAAAACCCTTGTTCTTCCGGAAAAAAGATTTTCCGATCTTGTTAGAGAGCGGAAGGAAAACGAAGAACAAATAAAATTGATAGATGAACAGTTAAAAGATTTTGTTCACTTCAGAAACGCGCTTGAAGAAACCAGACAGCATCTTGAAAAAGAACTGGAATTTGAAAAAGCGCGTGTTGGGATGGGCAGCTCCGGCAAACTTTCTTATTTGACAGGATATTGCCCTGTCCCGAAAATTTCGGCGATTGAAGAGTCTTCTAAAAAATTTAAGTGGGCCCTTATTGTGGAAGACCCCGAGGAGAAAGATCTTCCTCCCACGCTTATAACCAATCCAAAATGGGTAAATCTGATAAAACCGGTTTTTAATATCATAAACACTATCCCGGGTTATAGGGAAGTTGATATAAGTACCGTGTTTTTGCTTTTCTTTTCAATTTTCTTCGGAATGCTTATTGGTGACGCGGGTTACGGTGCTTTGATCTTTATCGCGACTGCTTTCGCGCAATTCAAGTTTGGCAAGGCAATGAAAGATAAAAGCCCCTTTTTCCTTATGTACACGCTTGGTATGATGACAGTAATCTGGGGGCTTTTAACCGGAACCATTTTTGGCAAAGAATGGCTTCCTCAGGCGGTTAAGCCTATGATGCCGTGGCTCGTGAAAGGTGTGAATATTCAAGTGCTTTGTCTATTTATAGGCGCTTTTCATTTATCGATAGCACATGTATGGAGAGCTGTAAAAAAAGCGCCATCCGTTTTAGCCTTTTCGGAAGTAGGATGGATCGGTATTTTATGGGGGATGTTTTTCCTGGCGCGAACGCTTATAGCAGGTACTAAAATGCCTTTTTATGCTTTGTGGTTTCTCGGGGTTGGTTTAGTATTTGTATTGGTATTTACAATTCATCCCAGGTATTTTTTAAAAGGGTTGTTTCTCCGCCTTGTCACACATTTTTTTAGTGTATTAGGCAGTTTCACGGATATTGTGTCCTATATAAGGTTATTTGCCGTGGGGACGGCATCTGTAGCGGTCGCGGACGCGTTTAATAAGATGGCGGCGCAAGTAGGGTATTCCAATATACTGATAGTTCCGATTACCGCAATTATTCTGTTAATAGGGCATGGTTTAAATATAACCCTTGGCGCTCTGGCAATTCTGGTACATGGTGTTCGATTAAATGTTCTTGAATTTTCCAGCCATATGGGTTTAGATTGGTCGGGAGTAGAATATAATCCTTTTAAGGGTAAAAAAACAAGTTTAAGCAATACTGCTTATGGAGCGGAAGGAGAGCAATAATGGAAGCAGAAAGTGTTCTAACACAATTTCAGGATTTGGGGTATATGGCGGCTCTCGCGCTTGCGGCTACAGGATCGGCGTTAGGAACAGGCGCGGCCGGGATGGCCGCTATCGGGGCATGGAAAAAATGCTACGCGCAGAGTAAAGCGGCCCCGTTTCAGCTTACGGTTTTTGCGGGCGCTCCTCTCTCGCAGACGATTTACGGCCTGATCGTTATGCTTACTATTAAAGGAAGAGCTGACGCGGGAACATATCTTTGGTGGGCCGGAATTTTTGGCGGAATAGCTATGGGTATGAGCGCCTGGATGCAGGGAAAAGCCGGAGCGGCCGCCGCGGATGCTCTTGCTGAAACAGGCAAAGGATTTACAAATTATCTGCTGGTTCTTGGAATTATTGAAACCGTTGCCCTGTTTGTAATGGCATTTATATTGTTGTCCGCGTTCGCGTAAGAAGCAACCTGTTTCACCCCGAAACCCGTTCCACCCCGGGGGTGGAACGGGTTTCGTAAATCCATTTGAATTTTTATTGATTTCTTTCCTTATTTTTATTAAGCTGAGAAGATATTGTGGAGTGCTTTTTGTAGTTATTAGAAAAAGGAGAAGAATGTGAAAATTTTAAAGCATCTTGTGTTATGTTTTGCTGTTATTGTTTTTTGTCTCTATCCTATAGTGGCGGACGCTGCGCGGAAAAAATCTGAAAAAGAAAAACCGTCAGACAAAAAAGTTCTGGCTGTAATAGGAAAAGAGAAGATTACACTTGATGAATTTAATGAATTAATAGAGAGTGTGCCGCCGCGATATCAAAGTGTCGTCAGGAATGATAAGGAAAGATTTCTTGACGATGTTATTAATCGAAAATTACTATACCGTGAGGCTCTTGAAAGAAAACTGGATCAAAACGAAGAGACACAAAAGAAAATAGCGGATATGACAGAACAAATTCTTATTAACGCGATACTTATTAAAGAAGTTAAAGAAAAAGTGAGTGTTTCTGAAGAAGAGATGAAGCAGTATTACGAATCCCACAAAGCTGAATTTCAAGAAAATGGAGGGGAAAACTCCGAGAAACAAAAGGATTATTCAACAGTAAAAGGTTTAATCGAAAGGAAGTTAATTACCGAAAAAAACAAGGAAGTAAGTGATGCTTTTGTAGAGGAGTTAAGAGATAAAAGTAAGTTAGTGATACACAAAGAACTTTTAGAAACAGCTTCAAAACCCGTGTTGAAGTAATGGAAAAGGGATGCCATATATGAAGCGAAATACGCGATTAGGGCAGATATTGCTTAAAGCCGGCATCATAGATGAGAACCAGTTACAAAAAGCTTTGGATGGGTTTAAAAGTTCCGGCCAGCGTTTAGGCCATGTTTTAGTAAAACTCGGCTTTAGCAAAGAGGAGGATGTCCTTAAAGCGGTCGCGGGCCAATTAGATGTGCCTTACATTAAACTCTCCGACATTGAAATAGACCGCGCGGTGATAGCTAAAATTCCGGTTAAGTTTACTTCCCGCTATAATCTTATTCCAGTTAAGATGGCCAACGATACTTTGACTGTGGCTATGCTTGACCCTTTGGATATTCATACCTTAGACGATCTCAGGCTTTTATTGGGATGTAAAGTGAACGTGGCTATCAGCAGCGAAGAGGAAATTACCAAGGCTATCAGGAAGTACTATGGCGTTGGCGCGGAGACAATGGAAAAGATGGTGGAGGCGGCCGAGGACGAAAACGATTTAGAATCGTTAGAGATTAGCGCGGAAAAAGATGTAGACGAGATGGCAGAGGATGCCTCGGTAATTAAATTCGTAAATCAAATTGTTATGGAAGCCTATAATGACCGGGCTACAGATATTCATTTTGAACCATTCGAGAATGAACTAAGGATAAGATACCGCATTGACGGGGTTCTTTATGAAATTACCGCTCCCCATACCATCGCGCGGTTCCAATCAGCCATTGTTTCCAGAATAAAAATTATGGCCGATTTAAATATTGCCGAAAAACGGCTGCCTCAGGACGGGCGGATAAAACTTAATCTATCCAATCAAGAAATAGATTTGAGAGTCGCTATTATTCCCACTCTTTTTGGTGAAAGTATGAACATAAGGATATTGCCCAAGGATACAATTGTCCTGGGACTGGAACAGCTTGGTTTAGTAGATGATAATTTGGCGCGAATTCTCTCTTTGATACAAAGACCTCACGGAATTATTTTAGTAACAGGCCCAACAGGTAGCGGAAAAACCACCACTCTCTATGCTTCATTAAACAAGATTAACTCCGCTGATAAAAAAATAATAACTATCGAAGACCCAATTGAATACCAGTTGAGAGGGGTAACCCAGATTCAGGTCAGGCCAAAGATAGATTTAACTTTTGCCAATGGATTGCGTTCTATCCTGAGAATGGATCCGGATGTCATTATGGTTGGGGAGATGCGGGATTTTGAAACGGCTGAAATTGCTATCAGGGCATCCTTAACCGGCCATTTAGTTTTCAGCACTCTTCATACCAATGACGCGCCGGGAGCGGTAACCCGTTTAGTTGACATGGGAATAGAACCTTTTTTGGTTTCATCATCTATAGAAGCGGTGTTAGCCCAGCGGTTAGTCAGGGTTCTCTGCCCTAAATGTAAAACAGCCTACACTCCGGAGGAAAGTTTTCTCAAAGAAATTGGTTTGAATAAAGCCATTGAGATTGAGAATAAAGAGGCCGGTGAGATAAACTTATATAAAGCAAGGGGCTGCGAAGAATGTATGCAGACCGGATATAAGGGGCGCACAGGTATATATGAATTAGTTCTGCTCAATGATGAAATAAGAAAATTAATCCTGGAGCGAACTTCAACGGATGTAATTAAACAAAAAGCCATTGCTTCGGGTATGATGACCCTGAGAGAGTATGGCTGGAGTAAGGTTCTGGCTGGAGTTACTTCGGTTGATGAAATACTCCGGGTAACCGAAGTTTGAAAAATGTCAGCACAATCCTTGTGAGGTTTTAGCTAAAATGGCGGCATACACATATAAAATAAAAGACAGAAGCGGACAAATAATAACCGGCTCTATGGAAGCCGAAAGCGAAGCGTCTGTTATTAACAATCTTCAGAAAAAGGGTTGTTTCCCGATATCAGTAATTGAGCAGAAGAAAAAGGGCGGCGGACATTTAAATGAAGTTTCCATACAGATATTTCAGAGAATTAGAATAAAAGATATCGCGGTCTTTACCATGCAGCTATCTAATCTCATCAATAGCGGGATGCCGTTGGTTAAGGCTTTAAGTGTTTTAGTGAGGCAGACCGAGAACAAAAAATTAAAAGCTGTTGTTGAATCCTTAAAAAATGATGTTCAGGGCGGTAGCTCTTTTTCTGACGCGATAGCCAAATATCCACTGATCTTTTCCAAGCTTTACGTTAGTATGATAAGGGCTGGTGAGTTAGGAGGTATTCTTGAAATAGTATTGGCGAGCTTATCAGAGTTTATCGAAGAAGATCAGGCGTTAAAAAGTAAAATAAAAGCCGCTCTTGTTTATCCCGCGGTTATGTCGCTGGTAGGAGCGGCGACGGTATTGTTCCTGATGGCCTTTGTCATACCAAGGTTCGTGATGATGTTTCAGGATATCGGCAGAACTCTGCCTCTGCCTACTCAAATCTTGATTTTCGGCAGCTGGTTCTTGAGAACTTATTGGTGGATTTATTTGCCAATATCGGTCTTATCGGTTTTTGTTTTTCGGCAGTACATAAGAAAGGACGAAGGCAAGACAACCCTTGACCGGATTAAATTAAAAATGCCTGTCTTTGGAAAAATAATCCGCAAAGTGGCAATAGCAAGATTTGCCAGAACGCTTGGCACATTGATACAAAATGGTGTGTCTATCCTTAACGCATTGAAAATGACGCGGGAAATAGTTGGC
>CBDURG010000028.1:0-17833 GCA_965369805.1 uncultured bacterium | reverse complement strand
AAAATCGGTATATTTGCCAATATAGATTCACCCGAACGGGCAAAGTTCTGGGAAAACCTGGGGGCAGACATGCTGACACTCGAATCGTTTTCCATAAACCGTAATCTTGAACTGTTGCGGCGGATCAGGTCGTCGGTTTCCTGCCGTTTGCAGCTAATCGCTAATTTTACCTGCTTATCGAAATGCCCGTTACAGCTATATCATATGAACGGAATTTCACATGCTTCTACAGAGAAACGACAGGCGCCGTTTATTGATTACTCAGCACTGAAATGTACATATACAATGCTTCAGAAACCCGAAAACCTTTTTATTTCCCACTGGATCAGACCTGAAGATATCCGTTTTTATGAAGATATAGGCTTCAATGATTTTAAACTGCTTGAGCGGGGCGCACCGACAGCGGATCTTATCCAACGGGTAGTTTCTTACGCGAAAAGAACATCGCCGGAGAATCTTTTGGATATCATCCAACCCTACGGCATGGGAAAACGAGACAAAATATCTCTGGGATGGTTTGTGCGTTATGTATCGGCCTACACATGGCATCCTTCCCATATACTAACATTACGCCGTCTTCTTCTAAAAAGAGGGCTTTTATATAACCTAGAGGGAAATCCCATCAAAGTGCGCACGCGGAACATCCCAATCGATTTTTTTGAGAAAATAACTTCAACTTCATGCGCGCGCGGCTTAGGGTGTACAAATTGCGGTTATTGTCGTTCTGTCCGTGACGCGGTGTATGAGATAGAAAATGATCATAAAAAAGAGTGTAAAACCTTATATCAAGAGGTATTCAGACAATTACTGAATCGATAAAAATGTTTAAAAAAAGAAGCCAGGCTCAGGAATATATGGATGCATCGGATGCGCGTGCGGACGATTTCCGGCGAAGTTTTCAATTTCTTCGTCTGGTGAACCGTTATGGAGGCGGCCATAGGGCAACGTTAAAAGCCTTATCCATAGTCTTGGACGGATGGCCTTCTGAGAAACCGGTTGAGATATGTGACGCCGGCTGTGGTGATGGAGACCTGGCACCGGTTATTTTTGACTGGGGGGCCTCACGTGAGTTAACCATCTCCTACCGTGGTATAGATAAGAGCCGGGAGTTTATTGTACACGCAAAAAAGCACAATAGTTCTTCGCATGCATCGTTTGAATGCATGGATATCCTCTCCTCCGATTTTCCCAAAACAGACGTTATAATTCTTTCACTGGTCTTACATCATTTTTCTGCTGCGGCTATTAAAAAGGTGCTTTATCATACATGTGGAAAAGCGCGGCATGCCATTATAATTAATGACTTATACCGTTCACGGATAGCCTATGGGCTTTGTTATCTAATGACACTCTTTACTAACGATTGTATTGTGAGAAAAGACGCGCTTTTATCGATAAAAAAAGGTTTTAGCAAAGACGAATTACAAATCGCACTGAGTGAAATCCATAACCGCAAAGAAAAAATATATCGAACATGGGGATGGCGTCTTGTAGGCATTATGGTAAAAAAAACAGGGGGTAATGGGGACGGTTCTAATTAAGCAAACTCTTGACGACAAACTCAAGAAAAAAACAATTAGAATCGTCCCCATTACTTTCGCCATTACTTTTACCATTACTTATTAATCCGGGAAACTCTAAACTAACACTACGTGCAAAATTCCGTCTTTTAATCGAAGCATTTCTTGAGAAAAAAATCTTGACAATTTTATAACTGATACTATAATAATATCAGTTAATTAATCAATGAGGCTTCTATGAAGTTATTAACAAAACATACAGATTATGCGATTAGGGCATTGTTAGAGCTTGCTGGAAACGAGGATAAGTTTCTTTCCGCGCGGCAGATCGCGAAACGACAAAGTATACCATATCAGTTTTTAAGGCAAATATTACAAGGGTTAATCAAGAACAAACTGGCAATATCGAAAGAAGGAAGTGGCGGCGGTTTTAGAATCGATAAGAATTCCGATTTAATATCAATGGTCGATATCATAGCAATTTTTCAAGGGAATATTCAGATTTCAGACTGTATGTTCCGAAAGAAACTATGCGCTAACCGTTTGAATTGTATTTTAAGAAAGCAGATTAATAGAGTTGAGAAATTAGTAAACAAGGAATTTAAGGGCATTACTATAGGCTGTCTTTTAAAGGATTTTAAAAAACAAAGAAGGAGGCCGTAAATGTTTTGTTATCAGTGTCAGGAAACAATTAAGAACACCGGTTGTACAAAGGCAGGTGCGTGCGGGAAGAAAGAGCAGATCGCGAATTTACAGGATTTACTGGTCTACGTTTTAAAAGGAATTGCTGTTTATGCTCAAAAAGCAAAAGAAAAGGGTATAAATGATAGCAGCGCGGGCTTATTTACAGCCCGGGCACTTTTTGCGACGATTACAAATACTAATTTTGATGATAATCGAATTATCGCGTTAATACGAGAAGGATTAACTATTCGCAGCGACCTTAAAGAGAAGAGCGGTGTTTCCGCGAATGAATCCCTTCATGATGCCGCTTTGTGGCATGCTGATGATCTGGCAGGATTTTATGATAAGGCAAAAGAAGTAGGCGTGCTTTCTACTGAAAATGAAGATGTACGTTCTCTTCGTGAATTACTTATCTATGGTTTAAAAGGACTGGCCGCCTATACAGACCACGCGGCCGTATTAGGATTTCAGAAAGAAGAAATATATGAATTTATAATGGAGGCCTTGGCATCGGCAACGAAAGATCTTTCCGTTGATGAAATGGTTGCTCTTGTACTGAAAGCAGGAGAAGCGGCTGTTACAGCAATGGCTCTTTTGGATGAAGCAAATACGAAGACTTTCGGGAATCCTGAGATCACGAAAGTTAATCTTGGTGTTCGAAATAATCCCGGGATTCTTATTTCAGGGCATGACCTTAAGGATATGGAAGAGCTTTTGAAACAAACGCAAGGCACAGGAGTTGACGTTTATACTCATAGCGAGATGCTTCCCGCTAACTATTATCCTGCTTTTAAAAAATATGAACATCTTGTCGGTAACTATGGAAATGCCTGGTGGCAGCAAAATGAAGAGTTCGCGTCATTTAACGGCCCGATTTTGATGACAACAAATTGCATTACTCCTGTTCAAGATGTTTATAAAAATAGAATTTGTACAACAGGAATGGCAGGCTATCCGGGTGTTAAGCATATTCCTGATGGGGTTAATGGGAAACAGAAGAATTTCTCTGGGATTATTGCCTTGGCAAAAACGTGCCAACCACCACGGGAAATTGAGAAGGGTGAAATTGTAGGAGGTTTTGCGCATAATCAAGTACTTGCTTTAGTTGACAAAATTATTGAAGCAATAAAATCAGGAGCTATTAAGCGATTTGTTGTAATGGCAGGGTGTGACGGAAGGCATCCTACAAGAAATTATTTTACTGAAGTCGCGAAAAATTTACCAAAAGATACAATTATTTTGACAGCCGGCTGCGCGAAATATCGATATAATAAATTGGATCTCGGTAATATCGGAGGTATTCCCAGGGTTCTTGATGCCGGCCAATGTAATGATTGTTACTCTTTGGCGGTTATCGCGCTTAAATTAAAGGAAGTATTCAAATTAGATGATATTAATGAACTTCCTATTTCTTTTGATATTGCCTGGTACGAACAAAAAGCGGTAGCTGTATTGCTCGCGCTCTTGCATTTAGGTGTAAAGGGCATAAGGCTTGGGCCGACATTGCCGGCATTTTTATCCAGGAATGTTGCAAAAGTCCTTGTTGAGAAATTTGATATCAAACCTATTGGTGAGGTTAAAGATGATATTGAGGCGATGGCAGCACGGGTATAACCAATGGCAAAAAACAGCAGCTTTTTACACAGGCAGTTGGTTTCTTGACGGAGAAAAACATAGAAGTACGGAAGTTTCTCACTATATGCGGATTGTTTTGTTTTCTTATAATTAAAGGGACGCATCACTTAATGTGCGCCAAGCAAGCTAATACGAGCAAGTTGGGCAAACCAACATTGTACCAGTTGTCGTGTTTGAACATTTGTTCGCTAAATCTTCCATTTGTTATTGATTAATTCTTGTGTTAAAATACCCCTCTTGTGACCGGTCGATAGCCATGTTATAGCGGGACTATGGGGCGGGCGGCTAATAATTAGTATGCTCACTGGAATAATGTTAATAGAATAAAGGAGTTTTTCCTTGAAAGTCCTGGTTGTTGAAGATGAAAAAAGGGTATTGAATTTTGTCAAAAAAGGATTTAAAGAGCATGGTTTCTGTGTGGATACCGCCATGGATGGCAGAGAAGGGTTTTTTCTTGCCGCGGGAGAGAATTATGATTGTATCGTTCTTGATATCATGCTTCCTAAGCTGGATGGGTATGAAATGGTTCAGCAGCTTCGTAGCAAGGAAATAAAGACGCCGGTTATCTTTTTGACTGCTAAAGATACGGTTGAGGATAAAGTAAGAGGGCTTGAACTGGGAGGCGATGATTATTTGGTAAAACCGTTTTCTTTTTCTGAACTCCTTGCGCGTGTAAAGGCTCTAATGCGTAGAGGAAAAGAGGAGAGAAAAACCCATTATCAAGAGGGGAATTTAGTGCTGGATATTAGTAAGCATGTGGTTGAGAGAGGGAAAAAGGCTATTAGTTTGACCCCTACCGAGTTTACTTTGCTGCAATATTTGCTTAAGCACAAAGGCGAAGTTGTAACGCGCACGATGATATCGGAGAATGTCTGGGGGTATGATTTTGATTCAATGACTAATGTAATAGACGTGCATATAACGAATTTGAGAAAGAAGATAGATTTAGAAGGTGAAAAGCCTTTAATCCGTACGTTACGAGGTGTAGGCTATGTTTTGGAAGATAAGAAATAAATTTAATTTTTTACATAGTATCCGAGCGCGTCTTGTTCTTGGATATACCTCTATTCTCCTGGCGGGTATTATCGCGGTAACAATATATTTTTCATTTCAAATGAAGGCACGATTGATTGATGTAGCGAAACAATATCTGGTCGCAGAGCTTAGGGGAGCCATAGATTTTCTTGGGAATGAGGAGAGCGATGAACTGGGTATATCTAATTTTCTTTCAAAGCACACCCGAGGAATAAAAGGTTCGCATAAAATCGGATACGCTTTATTTAATAGCAAAGGTTTAATTGCCGCGCGTTCAGAGGGTTTCTTAGAAGACAAAAAATCTGTTGAAAATATAATATCGCGTTCTAATAAAGAACAAACGTCAGCCATTATTGAAAGCACTGCTTCTAATCCCGATAAAACAATAGCATATATGGTTACTCAATCTTTTAGAGACCGGGCAGGCAATATATTTTACCTGCAGTTTGGGGCTGCCCCTTTCGGCTATCAGGAAGCTGTTAATATATTTTTAAAAACAGGACTATTGATGATTCCGATTATTATTTTAATTGGATTAATAAGCGGAGTTATATTGACAGGGCAATTTTTATCCCCGATTTCAAAGCTGATTAAAGCCTCAAATGAGATAGTGTATTCTGACGCTGCTCAAGAACTGCCGGTTAGGGGGACCGGTGATGAATTGGACAAATTGGCGTCCGCGTTTAATAATGTTCTTAGAAAACTTTACCAGTCATATCAAAAAATAATTATCTTTACCGCTAACGCGTCGCATGAGATTAGGCTTCCTATTACCGCGATAAAAGGAGAAGCCGAAGTGATCCTTGAAAGAGGAGGAGATATTGAGGGGTATAGAGAGATAATGGGGAGTATTGTCGTTGAAATGGATCGGTTAACGATAATAATTAATAGATTACTTTATTTATCCCGCAGTGACAGCGGCCTTGACAGGCTCGACATGAAAAAAATCGAACTCAGAGGTTTGCTTTCCAAGATGGTGGAATTTTACCATGTTCTTGCGGAGAGAAAGAATATTACGTTGTCTCTTTTGACACAACAAAACAGTTTTCATATGCGGGCGGATACTTCAAAATTAGAAGAGCTTTTTTCTAATCTTATAGAAAACGCGATTAGATATACTCCTGAAAACGGTTCTATAGCTCTTAAAATATCGGAGAAAGAAAACGGATATGCCGTGGCGGTTTCCGATACAGGAGTAGGCATCCCTGAAAAAGAACAGAAGAAGATATTTGAGCGTTTCTACCGTATTGATAAAGCCCGGTCCCGCGAGGACGGCGGGGCGGGATTGGGGCTTAGTATTGCCGCCATGATAGCAAAAAGTCATAAGGGATATATTGACGTAGAAAGCCGGCCGCACGAGGGAAGTATTTTTACCGTTTTTCTTCCACACGAATAATTTTTTTTTGTTCCTCTTGAGCAGATCCATCTCTTACATTAAGAAACCTTAATCTTATTTTCATCTTCTCTTAAGGATAGATGTAGTATATTTTTCCTGGAAACTAAGGAAGGGTTACATGGCAATACTGAAGACGATATTGATAACAGTAGTTATTTTTTTCGCTTTTTCCGGTGGAATGTTATATGCGGCTGAGCCGGCTATACGCTTGTTTTTGGATAAGAACGAGATAAGTATAGGAGAAAAAGTGAAGATTAAGGTAGAGATGGAGTGGAAACAGGAAGAAGGTTCCTCGATTATCGTCGAAAAAATCTCGCCGCCGGCAAGTATTTTATTAAAACAGATTAATTCTAAACAGCTCACATCATCGCGGCTTGGACAAAACGGAGTTTTTGCCGAAAGAGTGTTGGAGTACATTTATATAGGTAAAGAAAAAGGGACGGATGACATCACTCCCGCTGTTATCGAATATACATTCAGCGACAATCCTGAAAATAAAAGGATCATTAAAACCCAACCGATTCCTATTAAGGTCATTTCAAGGGCGGCAGGGTTTGGGAAAATGGTTTTGAAAGGTATTTTATCCATACTGTCGGCGGTTTTAGTTTTCGGGGTGTTTGTTGTACTAATAAAACGCGTTATATTTTCCCGCGCGGATAAAAGGAAAAGGGCAGACACGGATAACCCGGATTTAGAAAAAAAGTTTTGCGAAAAACTAAAGCAATTAAATAAACACAAAGTCGCGGGTAACCCGGGCGCTTACTACGCTGGGGTTGAAAAATCGCTTCTCGAATATGTTAAAGCCAAATACAACAGCGATTTAACCGTCAAAAATATGAACAAACTTCCCGAAGAACTGAAAAAGATATGTGCTGAATGCGGGTTTATGTCTGAGAAGGTTCGTTTTTCGGGGTATAAGCCTGAGGATATTGAACATGACAGGATAATTCGCGGAATTACTAAATATATGAAATCATTGATACCGGGGGAAACCGAAGAGCATTTGATAGAAACAATAGATTAAAAGGAGGAATACAATGGAACATTCGGAAATTCAGTCTTTAAATGAAAAAGTAAAAAAAGAAAGCGGTTTTATTACCAGGTTAAGAGAGCAAATCCACAGGAATATTGTGGGGCAGGAGTATTTAATTGACCGTCTTTTTGTGGGCCTTCTGGCGGATGGGCATGTATTAATAGAGGGAGTGCCCGGGCTGGCTAAGACCCTGAGCGTGTCAACACTCGCTAACGCGATAAAAGCATCTTTTAGAAGAATTCAATTTACGCCGGATCTTTTACCGGCCGATCTTATAGGAACGCAGATATACAATCCGAAGGACGCGAGTTTCTCGATTAAGAAAGGCCCTATTTTCGCGAATATTATCCTGGCGGATGAAATTAACCGCGCTCCGGCCAAAGTGCAAAGCGCGCTTTTGGAGGCAATGCAGGAAAGACAGGTTACCATAGGGGAAGAGACGATTAAACTGCCGGAACTTTTCTTAGTATTAGCTACGCAGAATCCTATTGAACAGGAAGGCACTTATCCTTTGCCCGAAGCACAGGTTGACAGATTTATGCTTAAATTAAAAGTTGTTTACCCTAATAAAAAGGAGGAGAAAGAAATTTTAAACCGTATGGCAAAGGTCAAAAAGACGCTTGATGTTGAAAGTGTTGTTTCTCCCTGCGATATTATAAGGATTCGAGATCTGGTTGATCAGGTTTATGTAGATGAAAAGCTCTCATCATATATAGTTGATTTAGTTATGGCTACACGGGAACCGGAAGCTTATAAACTTGACACAAAAAGTTATATTGAGTACGGGGCCTCACCAAGGGCTACAATTTATCTGACGTTAGCTGCCAAGGCCTACGCCTTTTTGCAGGGGCGCGGGTATGTTACGCCTCAGGATATCAAAAGCATAGGGTTGGATGTGTTAAGGCACAGAGTAATTATTACTTACGAAGCCGAAGCCGATGATATAACGCCGGAAGATATTATAAACAAAATTTTTGATACAGTGGTGGTACCGTAATGTTAACAAAAGATCTGATTAAAAAAGTACGCCGTATTCAGATTTATACCTCAAGGCTTGTCAATGATATTCTTGCGGGAGCGTATCACAGTACCTTTAAAGGCCGCGGCATAGAGTTTGACGAAGTGCGGGAATACCAGCCTGGTGACGAGATACGGACGATTGACTGGAATGTTACCGCGAGAGTAGGGAAGCCCTTTATCAAGAAGTTTGTTGAGGAGAGGGAGCTTACGGTTATGCTTATGGTGGACGCGAGCTCCTCGGGGCAATTCGGGTCTAAACATCAGCTTAAGAATGAATACGCGGCCGAGCTTTGTGCAATGCTGGCTTTTTCAGCTATCACAAACAATGACAAAGTAGGACTGGTTATATTTACCGATAGAGTGGAAAAATATATTCCGCCTAAAAAAGGGAAACGCCATGTTCTGCATGTAATAAGTGAAATTCTTTCTTTTAAGCCTGAACATATAGGGACGAATATTGCCGCGGGTATCGATTTTTTTAATTCTGTTAATAAGAAACGCACCGTAACCTTTTTGGTGTCGGATTTTATTGCCGAAGGGTATGAACGGGCTCTTCAGATTGCCAATAAACGGCATGATGTAATCGCGGTTGTTATCCAGGATCCGCGCGAAAAAGAGTTTCCGCGCCTGGGTTTAATAGAGCTTGAAGACGCCGAAACAGGCGAAGCTTTATTAGTGGACAGCTCTGATTCTAACCTTCAAAAAGGCATAAAGGTATTTTCGGGAAAGGAAGCTTCTATCAGAGATAAATTTTTCAGGCAAATCGATGTTGATATTATTCATGTTGAAACAGGAAGCTCATATGTAAAACCTTTTATGAGATTCTTCAGGACAAGGGAAAAGAGAAGATAAAGGAGAGAAATCTAAATGGAAAAACCGGTATTTACTCAAAATCGGCAAAATCTTAACAGGAGTGTATTGTTGGCAGGTGTTTTATTATTCTGTTTGTCCGCTGTTATAATCGTTCTTGTTTTAAGGAATTCGCGGTTGATTGTAAACAAGCCCGCTCAGAAGGTTTCATGGAACGCGTCTCAGATGAGGGAATACGCTAATAAGCTCAAGGCGGACGGGCTGGTCGGCCAGTCCGTGAAGGCATATGAAGAATATGCCAAAAATAGCGGGATTGATGAAAGCACGCGTTCTAATATTTATTTTTCCATAGGCGAGATGCTTATGATAGCTAACAGATATGAAGACGCGCTTGCTTATTTTTATAAGGCGGAAATTGCCAACCCTGATACAAGCCTTAAACAGGAAATCGGAACGAATATTGTTATGTGCCTTGAAAAATCAAACCGCGCGCTGGACGCGGAATACCAGTTGGAATCAAGAACACTGCTGGCCGGAGATAAGGGGGTAAAAAAGCCGTCAGGGGAAGTAGTTGCCAGAATAAAAAACAGGGAGATTACCGTAAATGAAATTAACCGCGCTCTTGAAGAGCTTCCTCCATGGGTGAAGGAATCCTTTGTAAAAGATGAAGCCAAAAAGCTGGATTTTCTTAAAACATATGTTGCCGGCGAGCTTTTCTATGAAAAGGGGATAAAGCTTGGATATGACAGGGATCCTGAAATAATAAAAAAATCTGAAACGATTAAGAAAGAGTTGATTGTGAAAAAGCTTATTGACGACGAAGTTTTGAGTAAAATAAAGAGCGAAGAGGATGATTTAAAAAATTATTATGAAGTATATAAGGATAGATACGCAGAAAAACCGGCGGTAAAGTTTAAGTACATTTTGACGGATTCCGAAGATAACGCGAAGGCCCTTATTTCGCAAATTGAAAGCGGAGCGGACTTTAAAAATCTTGCGGAAGAACATTCTCTTGATAAAAATGCGAAAGAGAATGGAGGTATAGTCTCCGGCTGGGTGCATGAAACCGGCTATATACCGGGCATTGGAACTAATAAAGAATTGGTAAAAGAATTGTTTCAGCTGCCCTATGATAAAAAACCTTATATAATAAAAACTGAGGAAGGGTTCTATATTACCGAAATTATTGAAAAGAAAGAAAAAATAATTAAATCTTTCGAGGATGTAAAGGCGGAAGTCACATCTTCCTACAGGCAGGACAAATCACAGAAAGCCATGCAGGAATTTATAGAAGATATCCTTACAGTAAAAGATGTTGCTATATACACTGAAAAATTTATCCCGTTAGATAAAAACACCAGGGGCCCGGATTCTTTAACGGGAAAAGCAGGTGGAACTGCCGGCAAAAAAAACAATGAGGAAGCAGAGTGAGGAAAATAAGCGCTTATTTGTTAATATTATTGGTCTTTTTCTGTTTAAGCTTCGGCCCTGCTGACAGTTATGCCGGCGATAAGGAAAATTCATCCGTAAGTTTGCCTCAGGGAGTAAAATTAGCGGATGAAAAGTCAATAGGGGAAACTGGGGCCGTTCAGAATGAAAATGGCAAAACACAGCGGGAGGAGGAAATAGATTCCGCACAAATTGCGGCCGGTACACTAAAACCGGATATTCCAGAAGACAAATCTTTTCCCGTAAAAAAGGACACAAACGAATTATCGTTTCAAGAAGGCGGTTTAGCCGAACTTCGCGCGTACGTGGATAAGTCGAGTATAACTATAGGGGAAAAAGTTACTTATACTCTCGAAATAGACGCTGATAATGATTTAGAGGCGGAGTTTCCTTCTTATGTTTCAGGATTGGGAGGATTTGCCGTTAAGGATTTCGGTAAAGACGATAAAAGAATCGGGAAACAGCGCTCCAGAAAAACACAATGGTATCTGCTTGATACCTATACGACAGGTTCTTATGTGATCCCTGAGCAAAGTGTGCGGGTTAAATTAGCTAATGGGCAAATACAGGTTCTGAGGTCACCTCAAATTTTTGTTGAAGTTGAAAGCGTAATGGATGATGGGGAAAAAGAAGCGGGGCTTCGGGATATCAAAGGCCCTTTAACAGTTAATGCCGAAGCGCCGGTAATTTTCGCGGCGGTTATTGCTTTTATAATCTTGGCAGCCGCGGGAATTATTTTGTGGAAACTGTATGTTAAGAAATTTTCCGCCGGAAAAATAGAACCCGCTTTTACACCGCGGGAAATAGCTTCCCGGGAACTCGGAAGAATAGACAGCTTAGGGCTTATTGATAAAGGTAAAATAAAAGAATATTATTATCTGGTTTCTCTTGCGTTAAGGACATACCTTGAAAACAGGTTTTTTCTTAAAGCTCCTGAACAGACTACCGAAGAATTTTTAGAGTCGGTTGTTTATTCGGGCAAATTAGAAGTAAGGCACATTAATATATTAAAGGAATATTTAAATCACTGTGACCTTGTTAAATACGCTGAATTTAATCCGGGAAAGCCGCAGGCTGAACTGCTCCTGGAAACAACCCGGCATTTTATAGAAGAGACTGTCGGAGACGGAGAAACCGGCTGGAATAATAAGGAAAACGGAGACTGAAAATGGTATTTGGAGACTTGCTTAACATTATATGGCTGCTTATATTTGTGCCTGTTGTTGTGTTGGTGTATGTGAAGGGCCGTCCTCAGGGAAGGGTTAAATTTTCTTCCATAAAAAATCTTAAACGGTTAAAACCTTCATATACTCTAAAGGCGCGCCATATTCCTATAATCCTGAGGGTGCTTGCGTTATGCCTGCTGGTAATAGCCCTGACGCGCCCTCAACAGGGTATTAAAGAGACAAAAATAAAATCTGAAGGCATAGATATTGTCCTGGCTGTTGATGTTTCGAGCAGTATGCTGGCCGAAGACTTTGTTTTAAAGGGAGAACGAAAGAACAGGCTGGAAGTGGTAAAAGAGGTGGTGAAGGACTTTATAAAAAGACGATCTAATGACCGTATAGGTTTGGTGGTATTCGCGGGACAGGCATATATGCAATGCCCTCTGACACTTGATTATGGCGTGTTATTGAAATTCCTGGATAAAATTGATATTGGAATGATAGAAGACGGTACGGCTGTGGGCGACGGCCTGGCAACAGCGCTTGCCAGGTTAAATAATATAGAAAGTAAGAGCAGAGTAATTATCCTGCTTACCGACGGTGTAAATAACGCGGGCCGTGTGGATCCTCCAAATGCCGCGGAACTGGCTAAAGCTATTGGTGTCAAAGTTTATACCATAGGGGCCGGTTCAAAGGGGAAGGTTCCATATCCGGCCCAGGATTTTTTTGGCAATAAAGTCTATCAATGGGTAGTAATAGATGTGGATGAAGAATCTCTCAGGCATATAGCTGATGTTACCAAAGGTAAATATTTCAGGGCATCTGATACTGAAAACCTTCAGAAAATTTATAGAGAGATAAACCGGTTGGAAAGGACAAAAATGGAAGTTACCTCTTACGGCGATTATAAGGAACTTTTTATGCCGTTTGTTCTTTTTGCTGTTGCTTTGATAATTATAGAGATGATTTTGCGTTATACTATTCTAAGGATTTTACCATAGGAGCAAAAAATGCGTTTTGGAAATTTAACATATCTCTGGCTTTTATTACTTCTTCCCGCTTGCGGGATATTTCTCGTGTGGGCTTTAAAGGCGAAGAAAAGAGCCCTGGAGGCGTTTGCTGACCGGAAAGTGTTAAAGCATCTGGTGAAATCTGTTAATTTCCGCGTCCAGAAACTCCGCCCCTTGCTTCTTTTACTTGTTCTGTTGTTTCTGATAATAACACTTGTTCAGCCGAAGTGGGGGTACCGCTGGAAAGAAGTTAAGCGGAAAGGTTTGGATATTGTTGTAGCTCTTGACCTTTCAAAAAGCATGCTTGCCGAAGATATAAAACCCAATCGCCTTGAAGGCGCGAAGCGCGAGATAAAAAGCCTGATAAATATAATGAAGGGAGACAGAATTGCTGTCGTGGCTTTTTCCGGGAGCGCCTTTATGCAATGTCCGCTTACACTCGATTATGGAACCGCGAAACTTTTTCTGGATAATCTGGATGTAAATTCGATACCGCTTGGCGGTACAAATATTGGAGAGGCTATAAGCGTTTCAAGGCAGGCTTTTGAAGGACATGATAAGAAACACCGTGTTCTCATCCTCATAACCGATGGCGAAGATCATGGTGAAAGGGTGATGCAGGCTGTGGATGAGGCTAAAAAACAGGGTATAGTGATTTTTACCATAGGCATAGGAAAACAGGAAGGCGCGCCGATACCTTTTATAGATAAGGACGGCAGAAAAGGTTTTATTAAAGATAAGGATGGTAATATTGTTCTTTCCAAGCTGGATTCGGTATTATTACAAAAGATAGCCCTTTTAACCGGCGGGAAGAAAGGCGCTATTGGCGCGGGAAGCTTTCCATTAGAAGAAATATACCAGGAAGAAATATCAAAAATGGAAAAAAAGGAATTGAAGTCATCACGTCAGAAACGCTTCGAAAACCGTTTCCAGTGGCCGCTTTTCATAGCTGTTATTCTGTATGTGATTGAAGCTGTCCTTATTGAGCGCAGAAAGGTTAAATTATGAATATTAAACTTTTTTATAAGATAAAAATAATTATTGCGGGTTTTATGCTGGTATTTGTGTGCGGTTCGGCTTTTTCTCAAACCGGACTCAGAAAAAAACTAACAGAGGGCAATAAACTTTATGCTGATGGTGAATATGATAAAGCTCTTACAAAATATAATGACGCACAGATTGAATCGCCGACAAGCCCGGAAATATTTTTTAATATGGGTAATGTTTTTTACAGCCAGGGCAAATACAAAGAAGCTATTGATTCTTACCGGAAATCAATGGAAAAAGGCGATATCGGGGTTGAATCTAAGGCTATGTATAATACAGGAAATGCTCTTTTTCAACAAGGCCAGCTTCGTGAAGCGCTTGAATATTATAAACAGGCGCTTGAAAGAAATCCTGACGATCTTGATACAAAGTATAATATAGAATATACTGAACGTGTAATTAAAGAAATGCTTTCAAAGTCTCAGGAAACAAAAGAAAAGGCCATGGAAGAACAGCAGAAGCGTGAAACGCAGGAACAGCAGGGCGCCCAGTCAGGCGGGGATGCCGGGGAAAAAGAAGAATCCCGGGAAGAACAAAATCAAACAGCATCTAGGCGGGAAGAAAAAGAGGAATCGGGGAAAGAAGAAAAATCCGGAGCCAGGCAGGCCGAAGAAGATAAAGAAAAAGACGACGGCCCTCAGGATCAGGAAGCGCGGGTAAAAAAAGCCGACGCGGGGGATAAAGATGATTTATCAGAAGAAGAAGCGGAACGTTTTCTATCCGCTTTTGAACGGGATCAGAAAGACAATCCTCTTTTGAATCAGCAGAAATCCCGAAAAGGACAGGGATATTATGTGGAAAAAGATTGGTAAATTTTTAGTTGTAGTTGTTTCTTTAATAGGCTTTGCTGTTCCTGTTTTTGCCGCCGGGAAAATCAATGTTTCGATAAGCCAGAAAGAAATATTGCTCGGTGATAGCGTAATATTGACCGTCGCGGTCGAAGATATACCTAACCCCGAAACCCCCGGCCTTCCTCAAATGCCGGGTTTTGATGTTAAATTCAGGGGAATGCGCCGGGAAACATCTTCAAATATGACATTTATTGTTAATGGGCGCCAGGTTAAAAACGAAAAGACCGGAGGGGGGTATAAATTTAATTTTGAGCTTATACCCAGATCTACGGGCCTTCTTACCGTCCCCGAGTTTCCTATTTCCGTTAACGGGAATAAATTTACGGTCGCGTCATTTCAGGTTAATGTGCTTGCCCAATCTGAAAAAAGAAAAGATATATTTATAGATGTCCGCGTTGATAAAACCGAAGCTTATCTCGGCGAGAAAATTTTAGTAACATTTAAATGGTATTTTATCAAGAATATAGGCAGTTATCATATAAATGTCCCATGGATTGACGGGATGAAGAATTTTCTTGTTACGGACCCTGAACTTGATAAGAACCGTGCTTACCAGAGATTGATTATTAATGGAGATCAACAGATAGCCTCTCTTAAATTTCGCGATTTTTTTAAGGGCCAGGAATATATGGTTATTTCGTTTCAAAAAATATTAACTCCCATGGCCGCGGGGACATATACGCTGGATTCTGTTTTTTTAAAGTGTGATGTTGTTACAGGATACAAAGGTGCCAGGGAAAGAAACTTGATTAATAATTTTCTCGGGTTTGGCAGAAACGCGGTTACGGAATCTTTTGCTACGCGGTCAAATAAGATAATTTTAAAAGTCGAAGACGTTCCAGACAGGGATAAGCCTGCTGCTTACAACGGTGCGGTTGGCAAGTTTAGATTTAATGTTAACGTGAACCCGGTTTCGCTTAAGGTAGGGGAACCAATTACGCTTACAATGAAAGTAGCCGGGTCGGGAAACATTGAACAATTAGAATTACCTCATATTCCGGATATAGAATCTTTTAAAAGTTATGAGCCTGAAAGCAAGGTGAATGTGTCCCGGGAGGGCGGAGAAATCAGGGGTGATAAGATTTTCGAGAAAGTTCTTATCCCCCGCGCAGCGGGGGATTATCAGATTCCCGAAGTTACATTCGCGTTTTTTAATCCCGGAACGGGTAAATATCAGATAGAAAAAAGAGGCCCTTTTAAAATTCATGTTGTTAAGGCGGAGAAAGAAGACGAAATTCAGGTAATTGCGATTACCCCCGCCGGCAGTGAAAACACGCAGAAGAGGGAGCTGAAATTGCTCAAGAAAGATATTCATTACATTATGACTGATATCGGCGGGATAACCCGCTCGGAGAAACCGGTATATAAGAATATAGCTGTGTGGATATCAGTTTTCTTAATGCCTGTTTTAATGCTGGCGGGCATGTTTGTTTTTGGAAAGAGGAGAAAGAGGCTGAATACTGATATTGCGTTTGCCCGGAACCGGACAGCTCTTAAAAATTCCAAAGGGTTTTTTAAACAGGCAGAATTAGCCTCAGAAAAAGGGGATTCGAGAGATTTTTATGATTTTTTGATAAAGGGTGTAAATACCTATCTGGCGGAAAAGTTAAACCGGCAGATGGGAAGCATCGGCATTACGATAGTTGAAGAATTAAAAGCGAAAGGCCTTAAGGAGAAAGAGAGCAGTGAACTTACGGCCTTGTATCATTACGCGAATGAGGTTGTCTTTTCCTCGGCGGCGGTAAAACCCGAAAAATTAAAAAAGGATTTCAGAACAGCGAATGAGATTATTTTCCGGCTGGAAAGGATTTTGAAATGAAGTATTTTAAAAAACTTTTTATTATTATTTATATCCTTTTTGGTATGTCGTTTTGCGGTGCTGATTCAGCCAACAATCTTTTTTTTCAGGCTAACAGGCAGTACGACGATGGGAATTTCCCGGAAGCCGCAGGGCTTTATGAACAGTTAATCGCGCAGGGTACTATAAGCGGTAATATATACTATAATCTCGGGAATGCCTATTATAAAATGGGAAGGAGAGGCAAGGCTCTTCTCAATTATGAAAGGGCGAAGAAACTCATTCCGGATAATGAAGTCCTCTTTGTAAACATGTCTTTTGTTAACTCCGCTCTGAATGTGAAACAGCCCGAAGAAGCGTATACGTTGTTCCAGAAAATGTGGATGGGTATGAGAGGAGTTGTTTCTGTAAGGGTATGGTTTTTTATTTCCGCGGTTCTCTTTTTCAGCATTTGCGTGATTCTGGGAATCGCGTTTCTAAAAGATCAGTTTCGAAGAAAATCACGTGTTTTTTCTGTCATTTTGGCTTTTTCCTTCATAGCGTCATTGACATTTTTTGTTGATAGTTATAACACCGGCAAGCGTTTTAAAATAGGAGTCATAATTACTGATGAAGCGGATGTGCGATATAGTCCGTCGTATTCCGGTATGGTGGCTTTTAAGCTCGTTGAAGGGATGAAAGCTCAGATTATACGAAAACAGGGCCCCTGGACTCATGTACGTTTAAATAAAGAAAAAAGCGGATGGATTGAATCTGAGGCGATAGAGGCGGTTTGGTAATTAAAAAAGAAAGTCGTATGGCTTTTAGCTCTAAGGAAACGTAGCGAAAGAACGTATAAATAGTATTTTTAATAGTCATGAATTAAATGGATACATTATCTAATGTGTTCTAACCAGGCTAATACGAGCAAGTTGGCTAAACAAACATTATGCCGGTTATCGTGTTCAAACATTTATCCGTTAAATCTTCCAATTGTTATTGATTAATTCTTGTGTTAAAATCCTCACTTATGGTAAAGGCATCTCGTAAATCAATTTGTAGAAAAGGCAGGTTTTTTGTCTATATTCTTGAATGTTTAAATGGAACGTATTATACGGGATACACAAGTGATTTAGAAAACAGAATTGAAGAACATAATGGTAACAAACGCGGTGCTAAATACCTGCGCGGCAAAAAACCTTTTAAAGTGGTTTATGTTAAGGAGTATAAGTATTTTAAGAGATCCCCGAACTCTTGACCACAAAGTATCCACTGGGCACCTCCCCTTTGTACCCGGGCGGCAGGAACAGATACTTGCCACCTTCACCTTTATCGGGTCCGACCACGCCAAACCCTGTCAGGAACTTGAAGACTGCATCGTTGGAAGTTCCAAAAACACC
>CBDURG010000027.1:0-17877 GCA_965369805.1 uncultured bacterium | reverse complement strand
GTGTTTTTGGGGTCAGACCTCGCCATTGGACAAAAAAATATATTGTAAGAAATTTCTCCTAAAAGAAGGCGATTTTTTCTACGGTAAAGTCTTTAAGGGTTGAATATCCCGGAACAGTTTATCATGCAAGTTCAATATTATCTAAATTTTTCTTGACTTTTTGATTGGTTGTGACTACTCTTGATAAGATATGATGTCTAATGAATGTTGGTGTGCAAATGGAGAAATCGTAATGGAAATTAGAGAAAATGAGGTCTATACTGCTGAAGAAGCCCAAAAACTTCTGAAAGTCAGTTCCAGTACACTCATGAGAATGATTAAAAAAGGATTGCTGAGGACAGGACGTGCCGGGAAGCAATACCGTATTTTGGGTAAAGAAATGTTAAGAACCATTTCACCAAAGCTTGAAGACAAAGTCGGTATGCTTTACAATAAAGGGCGACACTGGGTTCACGAGGGGGTTGACGAATCGCAGAAAAACCAGGAAACGAGAGGTGAAAAAAATGTCGAAAAATGATTTTTTCAAAAATAAGAGTGTTCTTGTAACAGGGGGAACGGGTTCGTTCGGCAAGAAAATCACGGCAAAACTGCTTAAGGAACACAGCCCGAAAAAGGTAATAATCTATTCCCGAGATGAACTTAAGCAGTTTGAAATGAGGCACATGCCCGAATTTAAAGACAATGAAAGGCTCAGATATTTTATTGGGGATGTCCGTGATTATCCAAGGCTTAAAATGGCATTTCACGGTGTCGATTATGTGATTCACGCGGCCGCGTTAAAACAGGTTCCCGCGTGCGAGTATAACCCTTTCGAAGCGGTAAAAACCAATGTTTTAGGCGCGGAAAATATTATTACTGCCGCTATAGAAAATAATGTTAAAAAAGTAATAGCTCTCAGTACCGACAAAGCGGCGAATCCTGTAAATCTTTACGGTGCTACGAAGCTTTGTTCGGACAAACTTTTTATTTCGGGGAATGCCTATGCCGCGGGTGAAACCACTCGGTTTAGTGTTGTTAGATACGGGAATGTAGTCGGTTCCCGGGGAAGTGTAATACCGCTGTTTAAGAAATTAAACAACAGAGGGGTACTGCCTATTACGGATGAGAGGATGACAAGGTTTTGGATAACTCTGGACCAGACAGCGGACTTTGTTATTAAGTGTTTTGACAGAATGTGCGGAGGGGAATTGTTTGTTCCTAAAATTCCCAGCATGAAAATTGTAGACCTCGCGAAAGCTATTGTTCCCGGATGCAAATTTGAGTACATTGGAATCCGCCCGGGCGAGAAACTTCATGAAATCCTGATAACAAGGGATGACGCGAGAAGAACAGTTGACACTAAAGATATGTATATTGTGGAACCCGATTTTGAATGGTGGGGAAACGTAGAAAGCCATGTCCAGGGAACAAAGGTTCCTGAAGATTTTGTTTACAGCAGCGATACAAATCCCAAATGGCTTACGGTTAAAGAATTAAAAAGTATGGTAGAAGAATGAAGCTTATTCCTTACGGGAAACAGGATATTGATAAGTGCGACATCGCGGAAGTAGTAAAAATACTCAAATCTGATTTCATTACACAGGGTCCTGCCGTAAAGAAGTTTGAGGAGAAACTCGCGAGTTACTGCGGGTCTAAATACGCTGTGGCTGTGTCAAACGGAACTGCGGCTTTACATATTGCCTGTCTTGCTGCCGGACTGACTAGATCGGATGAAGCCATAACAACACCTATAACATTTCTGTCCACAGCAAATTCTATTTTATATACGGGTGCAAGGCCGGTTTTTGCGGATATAGATTACGAAACATTGAATATTAAACCGGAAGAAGTAAAAAAGAAAATCACAAAAAAAACAAAGGTGATTTTGCCTGTTCATTTCGCGGGGCTACCCTGTGATATGAGAGAAATTTTTAAAATAGCGAAAGGCGGAAATATAGGTGTTATAGAAGATGGCTGTCATTCTCTGGGCGCTGAATATAAAGACAGGGGGAAATGGATTAAGGTTGGCAGCTGCGGGTATTCGGATATGACAGTGTTCAGTTTTCATCCTGTAAAACATATTACTACGGGTGAAGGCGGCGCGATTACTACGAATAACAAGAAATTATATGAAAAATTGATGGCATTAAGAACCCATGGTGTTTATAAAACTTCTTCTATGATGAAGAAGCATGGATTATGGTATTACGAAATGAGGGAATTGGGTTTTAACTACAGGATAACCGATTTTCAGTGCGCGTTGGGCCTTTCTCAGCTTAAAAAATTAGGAAAGTTCCTTAAGAAGAGAAGGGTAATAGCAAATATATATAATGAAGCTTTTAAGAATATCAACGGTGTTGATATTACCCTGGTAAACAAAGAGAAAAGACATGCGTACCATTTGTATATACTTAAAATAGATTTTGAAAAGTTTAAAACTACCAGGCGGAATTTTGTTTTAAAATTAAGAAGAGAAGGTATTTTGACGCAGATGCATTATATCCCTGTTTACCGCCAGCCTTATTACGCGAAGAGGTATCCCCACAAAGTTAAAAATTTTCCTATGGCTGAAAAATATTATAAAAAAGCGCTATCCATACCGATGTATTCCGCTATGAGCGGTAAGGAAATTAAAAAAGTGGTTGCTGTAGTTAAAAATTTATTATTAGGCACTTAAATGACCGATCTTAAGGACGCTAAAATAGTAGCAGCAATTCAGGCACGGATGAATTCAAAAAGGCTTCCGGGAAAGCCCTTAATGGAGATATGCGCGAAGAGTATGCTGGAGCATATTCTCGAAAGGTTATTGAAAAGCCGTTTTATCGGAACTATATGCGTGGCTGCGTCTGATAATCCGAAAGATGATGAATTGGCCGGGTATCTGGAAAGCAAAAAGATACCATATTCCAGGGGGCCGGAAGAAGATATTATCGAGAGATTATATGGAACCGCTGAAAAATTTAACGCGGAAACACTTGTAAGGGTATGGGGAGACTGTCCTCTGATTGACGTTTCAGTTATAGACAAGATGCTTGATGAATATTTCAAAAAGAAAGCTGATTACGCGACTAACAGTAGTCCTTCTTCCTATCCTTTTGGAATGAACGCGGAGGTTTACGGTTTTAAAGCACTGGAAGAAATTTTCCATGGCACGAAAGATCCTTTTTACAGAGAATTTCCGATAGAGTATGTAAGAAAGAGCAAAAAACTTAAGATGATAAATGTTTTATATGAGAAAGATGTTTCCGATATTAAATTAACAGTGGATTACCCGCAGGACATAGAAGTTATTTCGAAGATAATAAATCATTTTTCATCTACAGGAGAAAACTTAAATCTCGATAACATAATAAAATTTTATAAAAATAACAAAGAGATATTTCGTGCGGCCGGGGATCTTCCAAGAAATGTGGAATACAAAGAGAATCTTCGTTTACGGAGTGATGAAAAAAACTTATAGAGAGGAGGTAAATATATGAAGACACCTTTTATTGTCGGAGATAAATTGTATTTGAGAGGCCTTGAGAAGGAAGATTTACTCGGTAACATGTTTAACTGGGCAAATGATTCGAAAGTTACACATTATATGTATATGGGCCTTAAGCCGAATTCAAAAGAGCTTATGACGCAAGAATACGATCGGACGATACACAGTGAGAAGGATATTACTTTTGCAATTGTTGATAAAAAAACTGACGTGCATATTGGAAATATCGGACTGTATGTTGTTAACTGGCTTTATCGGTCGGCGGAATATCGTATTGTTATAGGTGAAAAGGATTTTTGGAAAAAAGGTTATGGGGCAGAAGCCGCGAAACTGGTGATAGATTACGGCTTTAATAAATTAAACCTTAATAAAATCTGGCTAGGCGTGAATTCCGAGAATAAAGCCGCGGTTAAGTCATATAAGGCCGCGGGTTTTGTCGAAGAGGGAGTTTTAAGGCAGGAAATTTATCGTAACGGCAGGTATTATGATGCAATTCGGATGAGCATCTTAAGAGAGGAATTCTATGCGAAAAAATAAGTACAGGGCCGCGGTTATAGGATGCGGGCGGATAGGTGCCGAGTTTGACAGTGACCCGAAAAGAAAATATGTTTCGACACACGCGGGAGCATATAGCATGATTCCCGAGGCTGACTTAGCGGCTGTTTGCGATGTTGATAAGGAAAAAGCCGCTAAATGTGCTGAGAGATGGAAAGTACCCGTGGTATATACAGATGTAAAAAAGATGCTGAAGAAAGAAAACCTGGATGTTGTAAGTATTTGCACTCCGCCGAAAACACATTATCAGGTGTTAAAAGAAGTTGTAAAGCGGCCCGTTAAGGCAGTTTTTTGTGAAAAACCGCTTGCAGGCAGTCTTGAAGAAGCTGAAAAAATGATTGCGCTGTGCAAGAAGAAACGCGTTATTCTTCAGGTTGACCACCAGCGCAGGTTTGACAGTCTTCACCAGGAGCTTAAAAAGTTTATAGATAAGAAAAAGTTTGGCGGTATTCAACAGGTAAACTTTTATTATACGGCGGGTATTGGCAACACAGGTTCTCACATGTTTGATCTTTTGAGGATGTTTTTTGGCGATGTTAAATGGATAGAGGCATTTGACAGTAAAAATAAATCGCCGAACAGCAAAGACCCTAATCTGGATGGTATGATGAAGTTTAAAAGCGGTGTCCTTGGTACTTTTCAGGCGTGTGATGTTAAAAAATACCTGATGTTTGAAATGAATTGCCTGTTTGAAAAAGGAAAGGTTGTTCTAAAAAACAGCGGTTTTGATATAGAGTCCTTTATTGTAAAAGACAGTAAATATTTTGCAGGATATAAAGAGCTTTTTAAAGGGAAAAAAACTTTTAAAACCGGATACAAAAGGAATTTTATGGTAAACGCGGTTAAGCATTTGCTTGTATGCGTAAGAAGAAAAACAGATTCAGTTTCATCCGGGTATGATGGACTTAAAGCGCAGGAACTTATCGAGAAAAGTCTTGTTTCCTCGAACAACAGCGGAAAAAGAATCTTTTTAAAATAACAGGAGAAAGAAATGGGGAAGCTTGCGATAAGCGGTGGCAGCAAAGTCAGAGAAAGGCCATTTGTGTCACACGCAATTATAGAGGAAGAAGAAAGAAAAAGGGTTAATGAGGTTCTGGACAGTGGGATGCTTTCGGGTTTCATTGCCAATGCCGGGGAGCATTTTTTGGGAGGGAAGCAGGTAAAAGAATTTGAAACTCTTGTAAAAAATTATTTTAGAACGAAATTTGCTGTTGCCGTAAATTCAGCTACCGCGGGGCTTCATGCTGCTCTTGGGGCATTCGGAGTGGGGCCAGGTGACGAAGTTATAGTAACACCATATACAATGAGTGCTTCAGCGACCGCTATTATAATGATGAACGCTGTTCCTGTATTTGCGGATATAGAGGAAGAGACATTTTGCCTTGACCCACAAAAGGTGAAAGAAAAGATAACTCCAAAGACTAAAGCGATAGTTGTTGTTCATCTTTTTGGCAGTTCGGCAAATATGGATGCTATTATGAAAATCGCGAAAGAACACAAGCTTTCTGTCATTGAAGATTGTGCTCAGTCACCAGGAGCAACCTATAATCAAAAACTTGTTGGAACAATAGGAGATATAGGGGTTTTCAGCTTAAACCAGCATAAAACTATCACTTCAGGTGAAGGCGGTTTTGCCGTCACCAACGATGAAAAACTGGGCCTGAGAATGCGGCTTATAAGAAATCATGGGGAAGCTATCGTTGATAATATGGAAGTTGAAGATATAAATGGTATTGTAGGATTTAATTACAGAATGACCGAATTGGAAGCGGCAGTAAGTATAGGCCAGTTTAGGCGTTTGGATTCTTTAAATAATCATAGAATAAAACTTGCAGAGTACCTTACTGAAAAGTTATCTAATTTTGAAGGCTTGATTTTGCCGCAAAAAAACAATGTAGATAAGCATGTTTATTTTGTGTATCCCATAAGGTTTAAAGAGAATGTTATTGGTATGGGCCGGAATACTTTTGTGAATGCTTTGAAAGCCGAGGGCATACCTTTTGGCGCAGGGTATGTAAGGCCTACATATCTTGAACCCATGTATCAGAGGAAAACGGCTTATGGTGTGAATGGCTGTCCGTTTACCTGCGGTTATTATGGCGGGAAAGCGGATTACTCAAAGGGAATTTGTCCTGTTTGTGAAAAGATGCATGAGGAAGAACTCATGTTAACGGGTGTTTGCAAGTATCCTCACACAGAAGAAGACATTAATGATGTGGTAAAAGCTTTTGAAAAAATATTTAAAAACATTGATGAATTGAAAGGCCTAAAAGAATAACAGGCGTTAACATGAAATTTTGCAAAAAATGTGTTCAGCCCGATACCCGGCCCAGTATAAAATTTGATGAAGAAGGCATCTGTCCTCCATGCCGTTTTATAGAATCAAATGAAAAAATTGACTGGGGTTCCAGAATGAAGGAATTAAAGGGCATTGCGCAGTGGGGAAGAGAACATAATGTTACCGGTTATGATTGCATAATAGGCGTGAGCGGAGGCAAGGACAGCACTCGCCAGGCTGTATTTGTCAGGGAGGAACTTGGTTTAAATCCTTTATTAATTTGTTGTTCCTATCCGCCTGAACAGTTGACTGAACTTGGTACTGAAAATTTAAGCAACCTTATCTCCCTGGGTTTTGATTGTATTTCATCGAGCCCGGACCCAAAAGTCTGGAAGATTTTAATGAAGCAAGGTTTTATAAAGCATGGTAACTGGTGTAAATCCACAGAAATGGCTCTTTATGCCAGCGCTCCGAAAATGTCTATAGCATACCATATACCGTTAATTTTTCTGGGAGAGAACCCCGCCCTTATGTTCGGAGATTTAGGTGTTGGTTCTATGAGCGGTGATGGCAACAAAATGAAATACTGTCATACCCTGCAGGGTGGCCCTGAAGGATTGCTTGAAGAGGGCCTTGGGATAACTGAACAGGACATTTACTGGTACAAATATCCCGCAGATGAAGAAATGGAATGGGCAAAAATGAGAATAGTTTTTTTGGGATATTATATGAAAGATTTTACCTCCTTTAAAAATGCGGAGTTTTCAGTCGCCCGCGGGCTTCGGATACGTGAAGATAAAGCCGAAAACCTTGGCGAATGTTACGGTTTCGAAGCGCTGGACGATGATTTTTATATTATTAACCAGATGTTTAAATATTTTAAATTCGGGTTTGGGAAGATGACCGATCTGGCAAGCGAAGCCATCCGATGGAAGCTTATGACAAGAGATGAAGCTGTTGATTTAGTGAAAAAATATGACGGCAAGTGTGGGAAAAAATATATAAAACGTTTTTGTGATTATATTGGAATTTCGGTAAGTGAATTCTGGGAAATAGCGGATTTTTACAGAAACAGAAATATCTGGGAAAAGAGCCCGAAAGATAAATGGACGCTTAAAGAAGTTCTTAAGTAAGTTTATATGAAAGACGATAAAGTTCTTATTATAGATTACAATGTGGGAAACCATCAGTCTGTGGCCAATGCTCTGGATTTCCTCGGTTACAAATATTTTGTTTCGGGCAGAAAAGAGGATATCCTTAAAGCAGATTTCTATATTCTTCCCGGTGTTGGAGCTTTTGGTGAGGCTATGCAAAATCTCCAGCAATTAGGGGTTGTTGACATTTTAAAAAGAGAAATTATAGAAAAAGAAAAGCCGATTTTAGGAATTTGCCTTGGCATGCAGATACTGGCTGAGCATTCCATGGAAAACGGATATCATGAAGGTCTTGGATTAATTGAAGGCCGGGTAGATAAAATTGAAGCGAGAGAAGGATTCCGTGTTCCCCATGTAGGGTGGAATACCCTTGATATTATGAGAAAAGATCCTCTTTTCTTAAAGGCAGAGGAAGACACTAGTTTTTATTTTGACCACAGCTATCATTTTATCTGTAAAGAGCCGTACATATATGCATCCTGCTGTTATGGTTCAAGACTTATCGCGGCTGTACGAAAAAATAATATTTTCGGAGTGCAGTTTCATCCGGAAAAAAGCCAGAATAGCGGATTGAAATTGTTCCGGTGTTTTTTCGATTATGTGAAAAAAGCAAGACAGGGGAATAAGAAAAATGCTTCATAAAAGAGTGGTTGCCTGTTTGGTCATAAAAAACGGCCGTGTTGTACAGAGCATAGGTTTTGAAAAATATTTACCTGTCGGCAGCCCGCGTATTTCTGTGGAGTTTCTTAACAGGTGGGGAATAGACGAGGTTATTTTGCTTGATATAGATGCTGCGGCTGAAAATAGGCAGCCTGACTTCGAAATGGTAACAGAATCTTCTAAAAAAGGTTTTGTACCTCTTACTGTCGGCGGCGGTATAAAAAGCATAGATGATATGAGAAAATTAATACATTGCGGAGCTGATAAGGTTTCTATTAACAAGGTTTCCTTGAAGAAACCCGCTATTATTGGAGAGGCGGCTGCAGTATTTGGCAGCCAGTGTGTTGTTGTTTCTATGGATGTAAAAAATACGGGCAGCGGAAAATATGAAGTATTTTCAGATTCGGGTAAAAATCCCACGGGGTTAAGTCCTGTTAGCTGGGCCAGGGAAGTTGAGAGTTTAGGAGCCGGAGAAATTTTATTAAATTCCGTTGACCGCGACGGCATGAAGAATGGGTATGACTTGAAATTGATTAGCAGTGTAGCCAGTGCTGTTACAATTCCCATTATCGCGTGCGGGGGTGTAGGTCATCCGGAACATTTTCTTGAAGGTATTACAAAAGGGCATGCGTCAGCTGTTGCCGCAGGAAACTTTTTTCACTTTACGGAACACAGTCCTGTGACTGCAAAAGCTTATTTAAATAAACAGGGTATAGATGTAAGGCTTGATACATACTCGAATTACAAAGAAGCCGGCTTTAAAAAATCGGGAAGAATATCAAAAATGCCTGAGGATTATCTTGATGAGCTAAGATTTGAAATTATACCGGAGGAAGTTATATGAAATATTGCGCGAGATGTCTTTATCCAGCGAATCATCCTCTGGGGATTACTTTTGACGAAGAAGGTGTTTGCAGCGGTTGCAGGGTCCATGAAGAGAAAGATATTCTCGACTGGAAAGAAAGAGGGTTCTTGCTGAAAGATATTTTGGAAACTTTTAAAAGTAGGAGCGGGCGCAGTCATGACTGTATTATTCCTGTAAGCGGAGCAAGAGATTCTCATTTTGTTGTTCACACTGTTAAGAATGTATATGGGATGCATCCGCTGCTTGTTACCTACAACAAGCATTACAATACGAGAATGGGCATTAGAAATCTTGCGTATTTAAGAACATTATTCGGATGTGACATTTTAACTTTAACGGTTTCCCCTGAAAAAGTTAAAAAAATTACGCGTTATACTCTGGAAGAGATGGGAAGTATGTACTGGCACTGTATTGCGGGACAGACAGTTTTTCCGGTCAATATAGCTGTGAGATTTAAAATACCGCTTATCGTATGGGGAGCGCATCAGGGGTGTGACCAGGTAGGAATGTATTCGCATCTGGATGAAGTCGAGATGACTCGCAAATACAGGAAAGACCATGACCTTATGGGATGTGAGGCGGAAGAACTGGTTCAGGCAAATAAGGGTATCAGCGAAGACGATGTAAGGCAGTTTTTTTATCCTCACGATAAAGAGATTGAAAGAGTAGGGGTAAGGGGAATATATCTTAATAATTATATCCGCTGGGACTCAAAAAAACAGCATGAGCTTATGATTGATAAATACGGGTATGAAACAATGAAACAACATCGGACCTTTGATACATATAAGGATGTGGACTGTTTTCATTATTCCGCTCTTCATGATTATATAAAGTTTTTGAAACACGGATATGGCAAAGCGACAGATCATGCCTGTAGAGAAATACGGTTAAAAAGAATGACCCGCGAAGAAGGAATAGCCCTGGTTAGGAAATACCAAGATGTTTCTCCAGATGAAAAACGGTTGGCCCTTTTTCTGGATTGGATTGATATGACGGGCCAGGAGTTATTCGACTGTGTAAACAAGAATAGAAACCGTAAAATATGGAAGAAGATTGGAAAGAGCAAATGGGAACTTTCAGATTCTGTTGTAAATCATATAAATGATCCAGCAATAAATAAAGTAAGACTGGAAAAAAATGAAGACTGCAAATTTATTGTTACTCCGCCTGAGGATTCCAATTATAGGGAAGATAAATATATCCTTATAGGCAGGGGTTGGGTGGACAAAGAATAATTTTAAGTTTGGAAGTTATGAGATGAAATGTTTATTTTTAACTGAAGGTGGTAAAAAGATTGGTTTTGGGCATATAACCAGATGCAAAGCTCTTTCTCAGGCACTTAATAAATTGAAGCCGGACGCGGAAATACAGTTTGTTATACAAGGGGACGGATATGCCGGTGAATTCTTTAAGTCCTCGAACGTATCGGTTTTTAACTGGTGTAAACATAAGGGAAGAACCCTTGGCCTTGTGAAGAATAGTGATGTTAGCGTAGTAGATTCGTATCTGGCGGAAAAATCTCTATATGATTTTATTTCTGAGGCGGCTTCCGGGCGATTACTTATGATAGATGATTATAACCGTATTGAATATCCCCGGGGGATAGTGGTTAACCCTTCTGTTGGCGGGGATGAGTTGGATTATCCGAAGGAAGAAGGAACCAGGTATCTTCTGGGTAAAGATTATATAATTCTCAGAGAAGAATTCCTGGATATTTCCGGGAAAAAGATAAATACAGAAATAAAAAGGGCTTTGGTCACTTTTGGAGGTTCTGAACATGGCAAAGATTTGCAGGGTAAAGTTGTTAAACTCCTGGAGTCTCAGTTTGGTTTTGAAGTTAATGTAGTAGATACCTGTAAAAAACGGATAGACGCGGGTTCGATGTTGAAGCTTATGCTTGATACGGACTTATGTATTTCGGGAGGTGGCCAGACTCTTTATGAACTGGCGGCAGTGGGTGTTCCTACAATAGCGGTTTGTTTCGCGGAAAACCAGAAGCTTAATTTAAAGAACCTGCGGGAAAATCTCTTTATTGAAGACGTGTCATGGTATAACGACGATGACTTGTTGTTAAATATCGCGGAAAGTATTAATGTTTTGCAATCTCATAAGGAAAGGCAGAAACGTAAAAAAAGAGGGAATGCTCTTGTAGATGGGAACGGAGCAATAAGAATAATTAAAAGGAGTAAATTGTGGGAATAGAAAAAAAATTAAAGATTTGCTTTATGGGCGGTAGGCAGGCTGGTCTTGTCGGCGCCCTTACGGTATTGTCTAAGGGATATGAAATTTTATCTGCCGTTAGCTATTCCGAAGAACTTACGGGTGTCTTAGAATCTTTTGGGATTCCTGTTTATAAAAGCTTAAAAGATGAAAATTTTATTAAATTTTTAAATGAATCAGATTTGCTTTTAAGTGTGCATGGGAGAGAAATTGTTAAACAGGACTTGCTGGCTTTACCTAACCTGGGTGCGGTTAATATCCACCCTTATTTGTACAAATACAAGGGGACAAATCCCGTAGGGCGTGCTCTGGCTGATAAAGAATTTAAAGCGAGTATCGGTGCTCATTTTATGACACAAAAAGTTGATGAAGGGGAAGTTCTCTTTGAAGAATTTTTAGATGTTGCCGGGAGCGGCAGCGTAGAAGAGATTTATAACAAAATGTATCCTTATTACAGTTTGATAATCTTAAAAGTGCTGGATAAAATTTGTCATGAAAACAAGTGATGTTATAAAAAAACAAAAACGGTGTTTTATTGTCGCGGAAATTTCGGCAAATCACGGACAGAATTTTAACCGCGCGGCGGCAATGATAAAAAAGGCGAAAAACTGCGGCGCGGACGCGGTAAAACTTCAGACTTATACACCGGATACACTTACGATAGACTCCTGCAAGAGGTATTTTAAGATAAATCATCCGAAGTGGGGAGGACAAACATTGTATAGACTCTACAGCAAAGCATATACTCCCTGGCACTGGTTTAAAAAACTTAAAAAGATTGCGGATGACGAAGGTTTAATATTTTTTTCAACAGCTTTTGATAAAACAGCGGTTGATTTTCTTGAAGATATAAATGTTCCATTGCACAAAATAGCCTCTTTCGAGCTGGTTGACATACCTTTAATAGAATATATGGCAAAAACAAGGAAACCGGTGATTTTATCAACTGGAATGGCTGATTTATCTGAAATAAAAGAGGCGGTAAATACTGCTAAAAAATCAGGTGCAAAAAGCATAACGCTGCTCAAATGTGTAAGCAGTTATCCCGCGTGTCCGCGGGAGATGAATCTTAAGACAATAACCGATATGAAGAAGAGATTTAAGCTTCCAGTCGGGCTTTCGGACCACACGATGGGAACTGGTGTATCAGTCGCGGCTGTTACTCTGGGAGCGTGTATGATAGAAAAGCATTTTACCTTATCGAGAAAGATAAAAACTCCCGACAGTTTCTTTTCTCTTGAGCCGGCGGAGTTAAAAGATCTGGTTGATAATATCCGCGTAGTGGAAGATGCTCTAGGGAAAATACATTATGGCTTAACCCCCGGCCAGGAAAAAAGCCGTGTTTTCAGAAGATCTTTGTTTGTTGTAAAAGATATTAAAAAAGGGGAAAAGTTTACGGAAGATAATGTTCGTTCCATAAGGCCGGCGAATGGAGTTAGCCCGAAATACCTTAAAAAGATATTGGGGAAGAAAGCGAAGAAGAGTGTGAAAAAAGGGACGCCGTTAAAAGCCGTATAATAATATATAGTATTTAGTATATAGTATGTAGTGAAAACAAAAAAAGAAAAGAATAATGGGCCGCAGCTTTTTGCAGATTAACGCAGATAAAAAATAAAAAAAGAAAGGGAAAAAAGGGGACGTTTCTATTTAAAAAGGGCAAAACGATGGGGGATGGGAAATTTTATTTTTTTTAACTACATACTATATACGACATACTATATACGGGGGTAATTAAGTGAAATATTGTAAAAAATGCATCATGCCTGATACAAGGCCTGAGACAGTTTTTAATGAGGACGGGATTTGTGATGCTTGCAGTTCCGCGGATAAGAAACATGAGGCCATAGACTGGAAACAGCGTGAAGAGGATATGTTTGAGCTTCTTAAGAAATATAGGACGGACGGGTCGTGGTATGACTGTGTTATTCCTGTAAGCGGTGGGAAAAACAGTTGTTACCAGGCGTGGATAATGAAAAATAAATTTAAGATGCACCCGCTTTGCGTGAACTTTATGCCGTGTGACCAGACGGAAGTAGGCAGGAAGAACCTTATGTTCCTGAGAGATTTAGGGTTTGACATAGTTCAGGTACAAACAAATTTACAGGTTTACAGAAAGATGGTTAGAATCGGGTTTTTTAAGCTGGGGGATTGCTGTTGGCCGGAACATATCGGGATTTTTACGGCTCCTTTCAGGGTTGCGTACCAGTATAAAGTCCCGCTGCTTATATGGGGAGAAAATCCTCATTTTGAATACGGGGGGCCTGCTTCTGTCAGAGGGGGTAATATTTTGGATCAGCACTGGCTGGAAGAATTCCAGATGCTTGGATACAGGCTTTCAGATTTAGTTCACGACGGGATTGATATGAAAGATTTAAAAGCCATGACATATCCCAGCGACGATGAGTTAAAAGAAGTAGGGGTTACAGGACTTTTTCTTGGCCATTATATCAAGTGGGATCAGCTTGAACAGTTTCAGGCTATGCGGAAACTCGGGTTTCACGTAAACCCGGACGGGCCGATTGAAGGAGCGTATAACGACTATGAAAACCTGGATTGCAAGTGGATAGGCGGCCTTCATGATTATATGAAATATTTAAAATACGGTTATGGAAGAGCCACTGATCAACTTTGTATTGAGATCAGGGATAGAAGAATGACAAGAGAAGAAGCTGTGAAACTGGTTGGGCAGTTTGAAGGAAAGATACCGTGGAAATACGCCCCTGATTTTTTTGCGTATATCGCGATTACAGAGAAAGAGTTTCTGGATAACCTTGACAGGTTTACAAATAAGAAAATATTTATGTGTGATGAGAACGGGAAGCTTATCAAGGATAAAGATGGAAATCCCAGAAAGCGTTACCCGACTAAATAAAATATGATAACTATTATTGATTTGGGGCTTGGAAATGTAAACAGCGTGAGCAGGGCATTAACTTACCTGCGTATCGAGAACGTTGTTTCTGCCAATGTGAAGGAAATTGAAAAATCGGAGAAACTTATCTTTCCGGGTGTAGGGAATTTTTTTGAAGCTTCAAAAAGGATGTATTCTACCGGTATTGCCGGGGTTATTCAAAAAGAGGTTTTAGAAAATAAAAAACCTCTTTTAGGTATATGTCTGGGGATGCAGCTTCTCGCGAAAACTGGAGAAGAGGGGGGATTATCAAAGGGTTTGGGGTTAATAGACGGGAATGTTTCAAGGCTTAAATGCGAAAAAGACGGGTATCGTCTTCCGCATGTGGGCTGGAATGATATTTCCGAGCACGATATGAAATGGTTTTCCGGGGTTGAGGATCATTCATGTTTTTATTTTGTTCATAGCTATGAGATGGTTTTAAACGATAGCAGTGTTGAATATGCTGCTTCGAATTATGGAGTAGATTTTGTCACGGTGGTAAAAAAGGATAATGTGGTTGGTGCCCAGTTTCACCCGGAAAAAAGCCAGCAGCCGGGATTACAGTTGTTAAAGAATTTTGCTGAAGGGGTTTATTAAATGCTAAGGCACAGGGTTATTCCGGTTGTTTTACTTGACGGTTATTCGGTTTTAAAGACGATACAGTTTGATGTCAGAAGAAACCTTGGGAACCCGGTAACCGTTGTAAGGGTGTACAATTCACGCAATGTGGATGAGTTGATATTGTTAGATATAGATGCTTCAAAACAAAATCGACATATAGATTATTTTACTATCGAAGATGTTGCTTCCGAATGTTTTATGCCGTTAAGTGTTGGAGGCGGGCTTAAAAACTGTGAAGAAATAGAAAAGGTTCTTAAAAGAGGAGCGGATAAGGTTGTATTAAATACAGAACCTCTACGTAACCCCGGGATTATTAAAGAATCTTCTTCACATTTCGGTAGTCAGTGCATAGTTGTTTCAATTGATGTAAAGAAAGAGCAAGACAAATATAAAGTGTTTTCTCACGCGGGGATTAATACGGATATAGAATTTATTGAATGGTGCAGAATGGCGGAGTCGCTTGGAGCCGGCGAGTTATTTGTGAATTCAATTGATTTGGACGGGAAAATGACCGGGTATGATTGTGCCCTTATAAAAATAGTTTCGGATTCGGTAAAGATACCTGTTATTGCCTGCGGCGGGGCAGGCAGGCCGGAGGATTGTATAGATGCTGTTAAGAACGGGGCTTCCGCGGCGGCAGCGGCCAGCATTTTTCATTTTACGGACGTTACTCCTGAGGATTGCAGGCAAAAAATGAGAGACGTGAATATACCGGTCAGAAAAAGGTGAGAAATAATGAAAATTGTTTTTATTGATAATGAATTTACAGGTGTGCACGCTTTTACAACTTTAATTTCTGTGGGGTTAGTTACTCTAGAGGGTGAATCATTGTATGTGAGCTTAAATGATTATGACAGGGATCAGGTAAGCGGTTGGGTAAAAGACAATGTTTTAAATATGGTTGATGAAGCTAAAAGTGTCTCGAGCCTTGAAGCATGTAAAAAAATACAAATTTTTTTAGATGATTATTCCCAGGGTGAAAAAGTATCTCTGGTTTCCGCGGGCAAAATGACAGATATAATACTTTTTTTCCAGCTCTGGCACAGTTTGTATCCCGAAAAAAAATATTTCCATTTGAGTTTTTTACCTGAGTATCTCAATCATGGGGCTCATTATGACCTTAATACACTTTTTTTTATCGCAGGAGTTGATCCTGATATAGATCGCGCGAAATTTGCCGGCTGGAACAACTCAAAGAGGCATCATGCTTTAGATGATGCGAAGGTAGTAAAGGAATGTTTTTTAAAGTTAGTCAAAGATGAAAATCTTTCAAAAAATTCTCTGAAAGGTATTAGTTTAGAATTATAACTTTAAAAATTGTAAAAGGAGATTATATATGAGTAACAATATATTGCCGGATGAAGTATGGAAGAGCTGGTCAGAATTTAACAAAATTGTTCGAGAGAAGGATATTATATTTTTTGGCGCATCAGATGACTGGACAGCTAAAACCCTTCAGAAAAGTGGTGTAAAATCGTTCTACTTTGTTGATAATAACGAAACCCTTCACGGCAGCTCTTTTTTTAATGCGCGGGTAGAAAATCCTGAAGTGTTAAAGAAAAAGGCGAAAGGCAGATTTGTTGTTATTACAAGCGGAGCATATGAGTCTATTTATCCCCAGTTGGTAGAATACGGGCTAAAACCCGGTGTTGACTTTTGTCTTACACCTGCGTTGAATAACTTAAAAGCCATAACGGATATTCATAATCATGGAGCTACTTTGTTAGTTAGTTCTCCTGATCATAAGATTTATTCCAACCTGGATAAGGATGCAAGTGTTGGGGGAGGATTGTTTACATATGATATTAAAACTATGGAATGCAATAAGGTTCTGGATGGGACTTTCCATCAAATTCTGGATACGGGAAAAGAATTTTATATAGCGGATGAGAAAAGAGGTGTTTGTCATGTTTCCAGGGATTTTAAATTGCTGGATACATATGGCGGCGGGGAAGGAGATAAACCGCATGGAATTGCGTACTGCTCGAAAAGGAACCTGGTTTTTCTTGCCAAGACCGGTAAAGATATAATTTGCGCTTATGACGCGAAAACAAGGAAGATTAAGTTTGAAATTAAGTTTACGGATAAGATTAAGAAAACCGGTAAGCCCGGACACTGGATAAACGATATATTTGTTAAGGGAGACTATCTTTATGCATCAATGTTTTCACATACAGGCTCGTATCTTGATGGAGTTTATGACGGAGGCGTTCAGCAGATAAAAATTGATAATCCTGCCGAACGCCGGGTTCTTATGAATGGCTTGTGGATGCCTCATTCGGTTTGTTTCTTTGATTCAGAAATATGTGTTCTTGACAGTATGTACGGCTATTTTTATAAGACAGACAAAAAAGTTGTGGGGGATTTTTTCGGGTTTATCAGGGGAATTGCTTACGATAATGTCTATTATTATGTAGGACAAAGTGAAACTCGCTATTTTGATAGGCTGAAGGGAATAAGGAATAATATTGGTATGAACGCTGGGTTCTATCTTTTTGACGAAGAAACGAAAGCCGCAAAGTTTTTTGCGATTCCAAAATTGCGTCAGGTTCGGGATTTGGTAGTTTTAAAATAGACCGGATTTTATGAATAAAAAAATTTATTATTTCCTGCATGATTTTAACCCTGATCTGGATTACAGCGATGGTGAAATAATATCACTTTATCCTGATGTATCGTACATTCTCGACGGTAAAAATATTTCTTACATGACTCCGGTAGAGTTCTATTGTGAGGACAATCTTTTTAAAGATCAGGATAATTATTTTGCCGGCTGCCTTGACTGGATCACTAAATTTGATAAATTTTTATATGACAGAATTAGCTTTTGCAAAGAAAATGGTTTGTCTCTCGCGAGGATAAATATAAGCGATTTAAAATATTTTGCTGACGAACTGTGCATAGAATCATATTTTATAAGGGAATTTATAAAGAAAGCCGGAAGGAGTATAGAGATCAGGTATGTTCGGGTTTTTTCTGCTGAAAAAAATGAACTATGCCCTCGAACATTAATAATAGATGATAAAACAGCATGCATAGCAACTATTAAGAAAAGAAAAAGTGACTCTAATCAATTTACCTCAGAATTAAATGCTTATTCTGTAAGTAACAGTCTTTATTCAATAATATCATCTGTAATATATATTAAAGATACTGTTGATC
>CBDURG010000026.1:0-18332 GCA_965369805.1 uncultured bacterium | reverse complement strand
TCCGGAGGATTTTAGTGTTGAGGATGCAATGTATTGGCTTGCGGAATCCTATCTGGAGCTCGGAGAATATGAAAAAGGCGAAGCGCTTTTCGAGGAGCTGTTAAATAGATTTTATAGCAGTGTAAAATTACCAAAATTTTATAATGGGCTTGGATGGGCATATTTCAGGCAGAGTAAATATATTAAAGCGGTTGATAATTTCAAAAGGGCGAGAGAAAGCAGTAACGATCCTGTTTTTAAAGCGGGAACACAGTTAAAAATAGGAGATGCCTATTATTTTCTGGGTGATTATGAAGAGGCTGTAAAAAGTTATAAAATGATTCTTAGTGAATATCCGCGGAGCGGGAAAGCCGACCAGGCTCTTTTTCAAATAGGTTGGTGTTATTATAAACTGGAAGGTTTTTCAAAAGCACTGGGAGCTTTTGAAACTCTTATAACTCAATATCCTGAAAGTCCGTTTTCAGATAATGCTCAATATAGAATTGGTATGGCTAATTTTAACGCGGGAAATTTCGAAAAAGCTATTGAAGCATACTTTAAGCTTTTAAGCTCTTTTGCCGGATCTGACCTTAAGGATATGGCGACCTTCCGGATAGGCGCTACATATTACGCGATGGGAGATTATCAGCTGTCTCTTGAATATTATTCGAAAATGATAGAACAGTTTCCTGGTAGCCCTCTGGTTCCGCGCGCGGAATATGAACGTGCCTGGTGTTACAGCCAGATGGGAAAAATGGAAGAAGCAAGTAAATCCTTTGAAGAATATGTCGTAAAGTACCCTCATTCACCTATTACATCGGAAGTCATGTTCTGGCTTGGTGAGAAGAGGTATAATAATGAAGAATTTAAGTCTGCGAGGGGAATATACACGAAATTATATGAGGTCTTTCCTTCTTCCGAGCTGGCCGATGAAGCAATGTTTTGGGCAGCGAAAAGTGCTTTTAAAAATGAGGATATTAATGATGCCGAAGCAATTTTAAAGGAACTTTTAGATAGGTATCCTGACGGCGATTTTAGATTTGATGGGGCCTTTCTTTTAGGTGATAGCTTCGCGGCTCAAGCCAGATTCGGTGAAGCGCTTGAAACTTTTACTGTACTTTCGGAGCAAAAAAATAACTACCTTCTTTTCGAAACAAAAGGAAGAATCGCGGATTCACTTTTCAGTATGGAAAAATATCAGGAGGCTGTAGAAGTGTACGAAGGAATTCTTAGCAGCGACAACTCTGAATTAAAAGCCCAGGCATATTATAAGATAGCAAGATGTTTTGAAAAACTTGGGGATATTGATAAAGCTCTGGATCGTTATCTTATGGTAATATATGGATATTCTCGGGTTAAGCACTGGTTTTCGAAGGCGGATTATAAAGCCGCTGAATTATACGAAGGGATGGGTAAGTTTAAAGAAGCCATAAAAATTTATCAGAAACTGATTGATGTAAACAATCCGTTGAGCGAAGATGCCGCAAAAAGGATAAGCGAATTGAGAAGGAAGGGAAGTTTTATCTGGTAGGAAAAATCAGTAGTGAGTATGGAGTGTTAAATAGAATTTTTAACGCAAGACGCGATACTCAAAACTCAATACGATATAATAAAAGGAGGATTATATGTTGGAAATTGTGATGAAAGGCGGACCGTTAATGTATATTATTGGGTTTTGTTCGGTCCTTGCGCTTACTATTTTTATTGAACGATTATTTCATTTCCACCGTGCCCAGATTGATACTGAGAAATTCATGGCGGGCATTAGAAATATAATAAAGAAGGGAAAAATAACAGAGGCTATTTCGATTTGTGATGAAACACCCGGCCCTGTAGCACATATAGTCAAAGCAGGGCTCCTGAAACATGATGATCAAAAAGAAGAAATAAAAGAATCAATAGAAGACGCGGGATTGCATGAAGTTCCGCGTTTTGAAAAAAACCTGGTAGTCCTCGCGACAATTGCTCATGTGACACCTCTTCTGGGGCTTCTTGGGACGGTAACGGGTATGATCAAGGCTTTTATGCGAATTCAGGATATAAGCGCGAAGGCAGGTATTGTAAATCCGGCTGACCTTGCGGGAGGTATATGGGAAGCTCTGGTGACAACCGCCGCGGGGTTAACAGTTGCTATACCGGCTTATGTGGCTTATAACTATCTTGTAAGCCGTGTTGATTCTCTGGTTCTTGATATGGAAAAGAGTGCTACGGAACTGGTTAATATTCTTGCTGTTAGAGGAGAAGAATATGAAGTTTAGAAAAAAGGCCTCGCTTGAAAAAGGGAAATTAGATATTACTCCTCTTATAGATGTGATTTTCCTGCTGTTGTTGTTTTTTATGCTGTCATCTTCGTTTATACTTCAGCCAGGGATAAAAGTAAATCTTCCTGAATCGAAAGTGAGCGAAGCGCAGTCTGAGGATAATATTATTGTAACAATTACTGCGGAAAGGAAGATTCTCCTAAATGATGAAAATATAACTGAAGGCACCCTTGAAATTAAGCTCAGGCCTATAGCAAAGAGAACTCCCGATAAGATAGTCATTATTAAAGCTGACGACAGGGTTAATCATGGGCTTGTTGTCAAAGTGATGGGTGAAATAAAATCTGCCGGTATAAACAGATTAGCCATAGCTACGAAACCAAAGAAGAGAGAATAACCTTTATCCCTTTCCGATGGACGGTGTTTTGAAAGACAAAATATTTTTTCAGGCATTTTTGTTGTCTGTCGTATGGCACTTGGCAGGTTTCTTCCTGATAGGTGTAAAAAGCGACCCCTTTTTCCTCGCAAAAAGATTACCCGTGGAAGTTTTTCTTGTTTCAGTTCCTCTGAGGCTTGATAAACCTGAGATTACAGATATTTTAAGCGAAAGCGACTATAGCCTCTTTTCTATGCCGGGCCGGGCCGGATTTTCAAGGAAAGTGCTGGATTCTGAAATTAAATTTGATCACCAGGTGGTTGTCTGGGATCAAGAGCCTGCAAGTTTGCGCAGCCGCAGACAGGAATCCCCGATAACTTTAGCGGGGGTCTTATTGAAGCCGGAGTTTAACATAAAGTTAGAATTAGAGCCGAAAGATGTTTTTGCTCCGTCTCTGATTGAAGGGAAGTTGGGGAACGGCTTACTGGATATATTTGAAAGGAAAAAATCACTTGTTGTGGGCCCTGTATCCGCGAGAGATGTCGTGATGATGTCTTTTCCACAGTTGCCGGAGGATTTTAAGGACTATTCAGATTTGAACAGGCTTACTTTGAAATTTTGGGTTACACCATTGGGCAAAGTAAGATATGTGATAATTGAGAAATCCTGCGGCACAAAAAAAATTGATCAATTGTGGGTGGATGCGGTTTCCGAGTGGATATTTTCTGAAGATACCGGTACGGATTCTCTTGACTGGGGGACTATTAACGCGCATCCGGCAATTCCTGATTCTAAAATGGAAGAAATAAAAAATGATAAAAGTTGATATTTCCACTGCTTTTGTTGTGTACCTGTGCCTTTCCCTGGGAGTGGTGCTATTTGCCTGGGTTTTTTTTGAGTATAAGGTTAAGGTGAAGAGGGTAAATCCTGAACAAAAAAAAACCTGCAGGTGCCCGATTTGCGCGTATGTATATATTTATGATTCCGAAGAGGACTTTTCACGCTGTCCTCGCTGTAGTTCTATAAATAAAAGTGAAGGGAAAAAAAGAGAGTAAAATATTTTGTTTATGAATAATAAAGATTTTGTTCACTTGCATGTTCATACGGAGTACAGCCTTCTTGATGGAGCCTGTAGTTTAGACAGGCTTGTTAAAAAAGCGGTTGAACTTGAAATGTCTGCCCTTGCGATAACGGACCACGGTAATATGCATGGTATTATAAAGTTTTATGATAAGGCTTTGGATGCGGGGATAAAACCCATAATAGGATGCGAGATGTATGTTTCTCCCGGAAGCATGAAAGAAAAAAAACCTAATTCACGAAAAACCAATGCTTATCACCTTACTTTACTCATAAAGGATAAAGAAGGATACAGCAACCTCATAAAATTAAATACCAGATCTTACCGCGAGGGATACTATTATAAACCGAGAATAGACAAGGCAACGCTGAGAGAGTTTAGTGGCGGGCTTATAGCGCTTAGCGGATGTCTTAAAGGTGAAATCGCGCAGGAAATTCTTAATGGAAACATAGACAAAGCCAGATCTATTATTGATGAGTACACAGGAATTTTTGGAAAAGAAAATTTTTATCTCGAAGTTATGAATCATCTGATCCCGGAACAGATTAGGGTTAATAAGGTTTTGAAAGAACTTTCTGAAGATTCCGGTTTAAAACTTGTTGCGACAAACGATGTTCATTACATTGACAAAGAGGATGCTGCCGCTCACGAAATATTTCTTGGTATACAGACAGATACTACGGTCGATGATGCGAAAAGAATGAAAATGTCCACAAATGAATTTTATTTAAAAAGCGGAAGAGAAATGAAAATAGCTTTTGAAGATTTGCCGCGGTCTTTGGAAACTACATTGGAAATAGCAGAGAGATGCAATCTGGAATTTAAGCTTGGCGGTAGATACTATTATCCGAAATTCGTGCTGCCCGGAAGCAAAAAACAGGAAGATTATTTAAGAGAACTTTGCGAAAAAGGGTTGGTGAAAAGATACGCCCAGATAACTTATGAAATCAGGGAAAGGTTAGAGCATGAACTTCAAGTTATAGAAAAACTTGGTTTTATAAGTTACTTTCTTATTGTGTGGGATTTTATACACTATGCAAAAACACACGCGATCGCGATAGGCCCCGGCAGGGGTTCCGCGGCCGGAAGCCTTGTATCCTATCTCCTTGAAATAACAAATGTTGATCCCATAAAGTTTAATCTTCTTTTCGAAAGATTTCTAAACCCTTCTCGTATTTCTCCTCCCGATATTGATATCGATATCGCGGATGAGAAAAGGGGAAAGCTTATTGAATATGTCTCCACAAAATATGGCAAAGACAGTGTTGCTCAGATTATAACTTTTGGAACCATGAAGGCCAAGGCAGTGGTAAGGGATGTTGGAAGGGTTCTGAATATGCCATATGCCGAGGTTGATAGACTTGCCAAGCTTGTTCCGGAAGGTTTGGGTGTTACATTGAAGAAAGCCTTAAAAAGCGAGCCGAGATTAAAAGAAGCGATAAACAAGGATGGAAGAGTAAAAAGGCTTTTTGAGATGGCTCTTAAACTGGAGGGTTTAAGCAGGCACGCGTCTACTCATGCCGCGGGAGTAGTGATTGCTGACAACAAACCTTTGGAGGAATACCTTCCGCTTTGCAGAGGAAAAGAGGGTGAGGTTATCACACAGTTTGATATGAACGATGTTAGCAGAATTGGCCTTTTGAAAATGGATTTTCTGGGGCTGAAGACTCTTACAGTAATTCAAAACTGTATAAACATTATAGAGAAAACCAGAGGAGAGAAAATTAATATTGATGAAATTTCTCTCGAGAATTTCAAAACATTTGAGTTGCTGAACAATGCCGATACTATAGGTGTGTTTCAACTTGAAAGCGCGGGGATGCAGGATCTCGCAAGAAGGATAGGCATTTCAGCTTTGGAAGATGTAAATGCCCTTGTAGCTCTTTACAGGCCGGGCCCGATGAATATGCTTGACGACTATGTTCAGAAAAAGCTTGGTAAGGTTCCCATAAAGTATGACCATCCGAGCCTTGAGCCGATTTTGCGAGATACCTATGGCATTATGCTTTACCAGGAACAGGTGATGCAGACTGTGAATGTGATCGCGGGATATACGCTTGCTGACGCGGATATCTTAAGAAGGATTATGGGAAAGAAGAAAAAAGCCGCAATGGGAAAGCAGGAGGCGAAGTTTATTGATGGCGCGGTAAAAAATGGAATAAAGAAGAAACTTGCTCAAAAAATCTTTAATACTATTGAAAAGTTTGCTGGATACGGTTTTAATAAATCTCACAGCCAGGCTTATGCCATGATTGCCTATCAGACGGCATATCTTAAAGCAAATTATACTGTAGAGTACATGGCCGCTCTTCTAACAAGCGAGCTTAACAATATGGATAAAATGGCTAAATATATTGATGAATGTTCTAACATGGGTATAGACGTTTTGCCGCCTGATATTAACGAGAGTTTTAAAGGATTTACTGTTGTAGGCAGCAATATCAGGTTTGGTTTGGCGGCAATAAAGAATGTCGGGGAGACAGCGGTTGAATCAATAGTGAAAGTCAGGGACAAGAGGGGAAAGTTTATTTCATTAACAGATTTTCTCAATAGTGTTGATACAAAAGCTTCTAATAGAAAGGTTGTGGAAAGCCTTATTAAATGTGGGGCTTTTTCCAGCCTTGGATACAAAAGGGCCCAATTGTTTAAGGTTTTGGATGCAAAGCTTACTGATGCCGCCGGATTACACAGAGAAAGACAAAAAGGGCAACAGTCTCTTTTTGGAGAGGAGACCGCAACGATTAAGTCAGAAGCATTGCCTGATGCCGCTGAATTTCATGAAAGCCAGCTTCTGACATTCGAAAAGGAACTTTTGGGCTTTTATATTTCAGGCCATCCAATTGTTCAGTATAAAAATGTTTTGAAGATATTCTCTACCGCTGATACCGAAAGTATTAAAAAGGGTTCTTCTAACGGGACTGTTATGATAGGGGGAATCATTTCAAATTTAAAAAATCTGGCAACAAGAAAAACAAGAGAAAAAATGGCTGTTCTTACACTGGAAGACCTTAAGGGGAGCATGGAAGTCATTCTTTTTCCGTCGGCTTTTAAGAAAAACTTTGAACTTGTAGAGAAAAACCTTCCTGTGATGGTTATCGGAAAGGTTAGTTTAAAGGAAGATATCCCTAAGATATTGGCGGATGAACTCATACATCTGGATGATGTCAGGGAAAGGTTTACCGAATCTGTTGTTGTTGAGATATTTTCCGGCAATTTAGTTGAAGGTGAATTGGAAAAATTAAGGGATGTTTTAAAAAAGAATAAAGGAATTACTCCAGTTGCTGTAGCTCTGAATCTTCCCTCGGGTGGAAAAGTTAATATGCTTTTAGGAAAAGGTTTTTGTGTCAAACCGAGTGAAAGATTTATGAAGGATGTTGTTTTACTACTTGGAGAGAATACCGTTTGGCTGAAAAAGAAGAGATAGGAAGGTTATATAGAGCCGGGCCTAAACTTGTGATTTGAGAAAATCGGTTTAAAATATATTCTTGACGCTGTTATTCTGTGCGTGTTATATTCCTCTACTTGGTTATAGAAAAATGAGGTTTTCAGGAGGTTTTTTATGGCAAACTTGACAAAGAGAGAACTTGCAATTAGGATTTCAAAAAAAACAGGGATAGCCCAGGTTGCGGTAAAAGAAGTTATTCAAAAAACACTCGATTATATCGTTGAGAGCTTACAAAAAGGCCAAAATATTGAATTAAGAAATTTTGGAGTTTTTACTGTAAAGAACAGAAAAGCAAGGACGGGTAGAAATCCTAATAAACCACAGGAAGTAGTAACGATTCCTGCTAAGAAAGTTGCGTATTTTAAGCCGGGTCGGGTTATGAAAAAAAATGTGGGAAAAACCTTATAAGCGGGAGAGTCTGATACATTTGTTAACGGTGAGAAAGTAATTGAATATGATCATGTGTGAAATAAGTAAGACCCTCTGGTGTCCTAAGCTGGAGGGTTTTTTCTTTTGACATATTTGTGACCCTGGTTTAACATTACCGTCTGTGAATTAAATACTTGTGGCAAAAGGCAGTAAGTAGTATGTAGTAAACAGACTATTAGGGTCATGGGTTTAGGGGCAAGGGAAAAGATGAAAATAAATGTATTAAAAGGAATGTATGATGTTTTGCCTGAGGAAGTTGTGTTCTGGCAGTTTATTGAAAAGACTGTGAGAGAGACGGCTGCTCTTTTCGGGTATGGAGAAATACGCACACCAATTCTTGAAAGAACAGAGCTTTTTAAAAGGGGTTCAGGAATTGGAACGGATATTGTCAGGAAAGAGATGTATACTTTTGAGGATCGTGGAGGGAGGCCCGTGACCCTTCGGCCTGAAGGAACGCCTTCTGTGGTGAGGGCGTATCTTCAAAGTGGTGTGACTTCACAGGGAGAAGTCGCGAAACTTTTTTACATTGCTCCGATGTTTAGGTATGAGAATCCTCAAAAGGGAAGGTTCAGGCAGCATGTTCAGTTCGGGGCAGAATGTTTTGGAATAAAAAACCCCGCAATAGACGCTGAAATGATAATCTTTCTTCTCACGATTTACGCCAGGCTTGGTTTAAAAGATTTTGTTCTTGAACTGAATAATGTAGGTTGCGGAAAAAAAGAATGTAGAGAATCAGTCAGGAAAGGCATTAAGGAATTTGTTTGCGGAAAAACAAGCTCAATGTGCGATGATTGTAAATTGAGGCTCGAAGAAAACCCTTTGAGGATCTTGGATTGCAAGAAAGAAGGATGTATCGAAATATTATCAGGATTTGAGGGGACAGATTTTCTTACCTGTGAGAGCTGCCGGTCATACTACAAAGAGCTTAAAGATTTATTATCTGCTAACGCGACGGCGTTTGTTGAAAATTCCAGGTTAGTAAGAGGCCTTGATTATTATACGGCTGTTGTTTTTGAAGTTACTGCCTCAGGGTTGGGTTCCCAAAACGCGATTGGCGGCGGCGGAAGATACGATAATATGGTGAAAGAGTTAGGGGGGCCTGATGTTCCTGCTGTTGGATTTGGCGCTGGTATTGAAAGGGTAATAATGGCTTTGAAAAGCCAGCGCCCTGACTTTTCTCTTTCCACGGCTACCGATGTTTTTGTGGTATATCAGGGCGAGAAAGCTCTTAAAAAAGTGATTTTCATCCTTAATACATTAAGGATGAAATTAAATATTAGCGCGAAAGCCGCTTTTGGAAAAAGCATGAAATCTCAAATGAGAACTGCTAATAAGTTGAAATCAAAGTATTGCGTTATAGTAGGCGATGAGGAAGTTAATAAAGGAGTATTTAAGTTAAAGAACATGGAATCTGGTGAAGAAAAAGAAATAACGGAAGATAATTTAAAATCAATAAGACAGCTGTTCAAAGGAAAAAATGAATAAATACAGGACTGAATACTGCGGAAAATTGAAAAAAAAAGATTATGGCAAAGAGGTAAAGCTTGCTGGGTGGATTCATAGGAAGAGAGATCATGGCAGTTTGATATTTGTTGATTTAAGAGATCACACGGGAATATGCCAGCTTGTTTTTAACCCGGAGAATGAAATAAAAAGTTATAAAACCGTAGAAAAACTAAGGTTGGAAAGCGTTATATCCGTTTCGGGTAAAGTTGTTGAACGTTCACCTGAAGCGGTTAATCCGAAAATCGAAACAGGGGAAATAGAAGTTTTTATTAAAGATATTGAAGTGGAATCCTCGGCTGAGGTGCTTCCTTTCCAGATTGCGGATGAAGAACCTGTGGGGGAGGAAATAAGGTTAAAGTATAGATTTCTTGACCTTCGAAAAAACCAGCTTCACAAAAACATTATTTACCGTTCAAAAATTATAAGTTTTATAAGACAATATCTTTCTTCTATCGAGTTTACTGAGATAAATACTCCTATCCTTACCTGTAGTTCTCCCGAAGGTGCCAGGGATTATCTTGTCCCGAGCCGCATTCACAAAGGTAAGTTCTACGCTCTGCCGCAGGCTCCGCAGCAGTTCAAACAGCTGCTTATGGTAGCAGGTTTTCATAGGTATTTCCAGATAGCCCCTTGTTTTCGGGATGAAGATTCAAGAGCAGACAGATCTCCAGGGGAGTTTTATCAGTTGGATCTTGAGATGTCCTTTTGTACACAGGAAGAAGTTTTTGAGATTGTTGACGGGCTTTTTAAAGAACTTACAAAACAACTTTCTGACAAGAAACTGATGTTTGATTCTTTCCCGAGGATTCCTTATTTGGACGCAATGAATAAATATGGAACCGATAAACCTGATATAAGATATGGGTTAGAACTTAAAGATGTAACATCTGTATTTGTTAAATCTGAATTTAAGGCGTTTCAAAAACAAACGGGCAAGGGGAAAACCGTCAAAGCGTTTGTTATTCCGGGGCTTTCAGGCAGGCCGCGCTCGTTTTTTGATAATGCGGAAGCCTATGCAAAGGAACTGGGCTCGGGCGGGCTTGCATATATTATCAGGGATAAAGGAATCCTTAAAAGCCCTATACTTAAATTTTTAAGCGAGGGGGAGAAAGAGAATCTTACTCAAATCTTAAGTTTAAAAGATGGAGAGGTGGTGTTCTTTGGTGCCGGTGATTGGGAAAAGACGTGTGAGATAATGGGGCATATGAGAGTTTATTTTGCAAAAGCTACCATGTGTATACCCCAAAACACGATGGCTTTTTGCTGGGTTACGGATTTCCCGATGTACAAGTATAATGAGGATCTGAAGAAAATAGAGTTTTCACACAATCCCTTTTCAATGCCACAGGGAGGCATGAAGGCCCTTATTGATAAAAACCCGCTTGATATTAAAGCTTTCCAGTATGATATTATTTGTAACGGTGTGGAGCTTTCAAGCGGGGCTATACGTAACCACAGGCCTGATATTATGTATAAGGCTTTTGAAATTGCGGGATATTTGAAAAAGGATGTTGATAGCAGCTTTGGACATATGATAAGGGCATTCGAGTTTGGAGCACCTCCGCATGGAGGCATCGCGCCGGGTATAGACAGAATTGTAATGCTCTATTCAAATGCGCCTAACATAAGAGAGGTTATTGCTTTTCCAATGAATCAGAAAGCCCAGGACCTTATGGTTGGGGCTCCTTCCGAGGTAAAAGAAGAACAGCTTAAAGAACTTGGAATTCAAATAGTTGAGGAATAGTAATTAAAAAGCTGTGATAGGGAAAATTTGTGGAACTTTTTCTGGGTTCTTGATATAATTGTTCTAGATAAGGGGGTGTTACGGTGGGAAAAATTAAGATTGGTAGTTTTGTTATTTTAGTTGTTGGTTTTTTTGTTTCAGGTTGTGCATCCTTGGAATTGGGGTATGGGAGCAGAGAGGTTGATGCCGAGAATTATGTGGGTGGAATAAAGGGAGGAAAAAGGACAGTAGGACACCAGAGAGATATAAATTACTATGGTGGTACGAAAGTTGAAGAGACAGTGTATGAGGAGTCAGCTGAAGAATTTGTAGATATCTACGAGGAAATTGATATAGTTGAAACCGAAGTTGAAGCTTCCCATGGTAGTGTATATGTTGTTCAGAAGAAAGATACCCTCTGGAAGATTGCCGGCAACCCTGAGACTTATGGTGATTCCCGGAAATGGCTGGTGATTTTTAATGCTAACCGGGATAAGCTTGATAAACCGGAAGATTTACAGCCTGGTATGGAATTAATAATTCCAAGGGATTAGAGCCCTTGACATGGGCTGAAGTTAATTGCTCGTGTAAAATAGGAGATGATACCGGGGAGTTTAAAAAGATAGATAACAAGAAAACCGAAATTGAAAATATCGAAATTGCTTTGAGCTTGAAAAATTTGATTTTAGAATTTGTTTAGGATTTCGAATTTGAGATTTCGGATTTTTCTATTTAGGCGCTGAAAGATGGAAAATGAAACTATACAGTTTGACAGTCCTTCTGAGTTAAGAGAAATCTATGCTCACGACGAAAAAAATCTTGTTTTAATAGAGAAAGCTTTTGATGTAAAACTTACGGCCCGAAGTAATTGTGTGAAGTTCTCAGGTACGCTGGAAGGTTTGAAGAATACGCGAAAGCTGTTTAAAAGCCTGGCCAATTCAGCCAGGGAAGGTGAAGTTGTCAGAGATGAAGATATTAAATTCGCGTTAAGTGTTATAGTATCCAAGGATCAGAATCTTAAGGAGATTTTTGCGACTAAAATAGAGGTTCCTTCGAGAAGAAAGTATGTAAGGCCGAAAACATATGTTCAGAAAAAATATATAGATTCTGTCCTGAAGGATGACCTTGTTTTTTGTATAGGACCGGCAGGTACGGGCAAAACTTATCTTGCAATGGCAATGGCTGTTTCAGCTCTTTCAAAGAATGAAGTAAGTAGAATAATTTTAACGCGTCCCGCCGTTGAGGCGGGGGAGAATCTTGGTTTTCTTCCCGGTGATGTATATGAGAAGGTTTCTCCGTATTTGAGGCCGTTATATGATGCTCTTTACGATATGATGGAAATAGACAGGATTCAAAAATGCCTTGAAAGAGGGATTATAGAGGTTGCTCCGCTTGCCTTTATGAGAGGCAGGACGTTAAACGATTCATTCGTAATACTTGATGAAGCTCAAAATAGTACCAGGGAACAGATGAAGATGTTCCTCACCAGGCTTGGTTTTGATTCCAAGGCCGTTATAACTGGAGATATAACCCAGGTAGATCTTCCCACAGATAAAATGTCCGGGTTAATACACGTGCAGGATATACTTAAACCAATAGAAGGCATTTCTTTCGTGTATTTTTCGGATGAAGATGTTGTGAGACATGAGCTTGTCCAAAAGGTTATAAAGGCTTATCTTAATAGTGAAAATAAGAACAAAACTGAAAATTCAAAATGAACCCTTCTAATTCCAAGAAGATTGCAGACAAGAAGACGAAAATTCCCGATTTGTTTGAAAAAGGACAGGGGGTAAAAATCCTTATTGGGTTTTCTACCTGCTTGATTCTTGCTCTAATAATGGTATGGAATAGTTTTTTTGCCAGGCTCCCTGTGAAAAAGGGGCAGATAAGCAGCAGAAATATTGCCGCGGAGTATGATTTTGGATATGTTGATAGACAGAAAACCGATGCTTTGAAAAGAGATGCTGAAAATCTGGTTCCTCCTGTATGTGTTAAAGATAATTCGGTTGTAGATAAGAGCTTGAAAAAGGTTTTAAACTTCTTCCGGGTTTTTAATGAGATTTCACTGGAAAAGGAGAATTCATTTGAAGAAAAAATATCAAAATTAAAAGGCGGAGATATTTTTTCTCTTTCAGAAGAAGATGTCAGGGCTCTTCTCAGAAAAGACAACCCCTTGTCATTGGGAGAAAGTTTATCAAGGGCGATTACTGATATCTATAATGTTGGTGTTATCAGCATGAGTGACCGGCTGAAAATCGAGAAGATAAATGATTCTGGTAAGATACGGATTAAGTCGGGAAAAGATTTTGTAGACACGGATATAGTGCTTGTTTATGTAAGCGAAACACTTGTTACACATCTGGGGAAAATTGTTAAGAAATATTTTTCAGATGAAAAAAGAATAAAAGATGCTATCGTTAAAATTTTTGCGGGAAGTATTACGCCGAACCTTTCTTATGATAAATTGTTAACTTTGGAAGAAAGAGAAAAGGCTGTTTCAGTAGTTCAACCTGCGGCGGTGGAAATGGATAAGGGGGCATTACTTGTTCGTAAGGGGGAAATAGTTACCAAAAATCAGATTGAAATGCTGAAATCGTATTATGGAAGGGAAAAAGCAAGAGATTTTCTGAAGGGGCGGTATATTAAGATTATAGGCAGTATTCTTATTACCGTTATATTAATTTTTGCCTCGGCAATGTATCTTAAGCACTTCCAGCCGGAAATATTTAAAAGCAATAAGATTCTTTTTATGATTGAAATACTGCTTGTAACAGCGGTATTTTTCTATAAGACGATTGTTTTTTTTGATTTGTCTGTTTTCCTTCTGCCGGTAGCGGTGGTTTCAATTACTCTGGCAATGCTTGTAAATTCCAGAATAGCACTATTTACAACAATGATAATGAGTCTTTTAATGGCTATAATTGCTGAATATAACATGTCAATTGCCATAACCGGTATTGTTGGCGGGATGGTTGCAATACATGTTTCTGCCGGTGTGAGGTATCGTTCAAGACTTATCAAGGCCGGGTTTTTTACGGGGATTGCCTATTTTCTTTCAATCTTTGCGGTTGAGTCGCTGAGCGGTGGAGGAGCTCCGCGGGAAATTTTTATAAGCGTGGCAATGGGGTTTGTTTCCGGCCTGGCAAGCCCGTTTATAGTAATGGGGATCCTGCCTTTTCTTGAAACAGGGTTTAACTTGACGACGGATATTCATCTCCTGGAAATGGCGGATCTTAATCATCCATTGTTGAAAAAGATGATGCTTGAAGCACCTGGAACATATCACCATAGTCTTGTTGTTGGAAATCTTTCGGAAGCGGCCGCTGATGTAATCGGCGCGAAATCCCTTGTTGGCAAGGTTGGTTCTTATTTTCACGATATTGGTAAAATTGTGAAGGCTGAATATTTTTCTGAGAATGAGGATGAATCCACAAGCAGGCACGATAAGCTTATTCCGAGCATGAGTCACTTGATTATTACAAATCATGTTAAAGACGGGTTTGAAATGGCTGTTAAATATAAGCTCAACAAAACCATATGTGATGTTATTCAACAGCATCACGGAACGGGGCTTGTATATTTCTTTTACAAAAGAGCTCAAGATGAAAGTTCTATAAAAGAAGATGTTAAAGAGGAATCTTTCAGGTATCCCGGCCCGAAACCTCAAACGCGGGAAGCGGCGGTAGTTTTATTGGCTGATGCCGTTGAAGCCGCGTCCAGAACTCTTGAAAAACCCACTCCAGCGCGTATAAGAAATTTTGTTGATGAAATAGTTGATGAAAAAATGATAGACGGGCAATTGAATGAATGTCCTTTGACTATGCAGGAAATAGGAAAGATAAAAGAAGCGTTTATTATGGTTCTTAACGGTATGTTTCATACAAGAGTAAAATATCCTAAAAATGAAGGTAGAGATAAAAAATCTTCAAACGGAGAAAATTGATTTAGAGGCGGCTCGTAAAATTGTTGAATTTATTTTAACAAACGAGAAAACTCCGGATGACACTTCTCTTGCTGTATCTTTCGTTGATAATAAAACGATAAGAGAATATAACGAAAAATACATGAACAGGGATAATTTAACTGATGTTCTTTCTTTTTCCATGAAAGAAGGTGAGGGAATAGAAGGAGACAACTCTTATCTCGGTGATGTTCTTGTTTCGGTGGAGATGGCTTTTTTAAGAGCAAAGGAATTCTCAAATGAAGTTGACAGGGAACTTATGCTATACTTTATCCATGGCATCCTTCATTTATTGGGCTATGAGGATATAAATACTGATTCCGCGCTGGTTATGCGTGAGAAAGAAGAACAAATCTGTATAGAATTGTGGAATAAACAAAAATGGAGATTACTAATAAGATAGTAAAAAGTTTTAACTGCGCTATTGAAGGCTTGTCTTATATACTGCGCACACAGCGGAATTTTCGCATACACTTTCTTTTTGCCATATTTATAATTCTGTTGGGATTGTATTTTGGTGTTGACAGGCATGATTTCATGCTGATTGTTATGCTGATATTTTTTGTTCTGGTTACGGAGATATTTAATACATGTATAGAGCTGGTTACCGATATGGTAAGCGAGACATATCATCCGATTGCGAAAATAATCAAGGATATTTCCGCGGGCGCTGTTTTACTGGCTTCGTCTATAGCCGCTATAGTCGGGTATATGATTTTTGTGAGCCATCTTGAAACTCCTCTTGAAATGGGGATTAATTATATAAAAGGCATTCCAAGCCACATAACCATCATTGTCTTTATTCTGGCTCTTTCTTTTCCAATAATCATTAAGCTGATTTTACACAGAGGAAAACCTCTGTTGGGGGGAATGCCCAGTGTTCACAGTACTGTTGCTTTTGCGATGTGGGGAGCGATTATTTTTATTTCACATTCGGGGCTGCTTACAGCTATTGGGTTTCTCCTGGCGTTAATGGTCGCGCAGAGCAGAGTGGCTGGCAAAATTCATTCAATTCCTGAAGTTGTTGTCGGTGCTGTACTAGGTATATTATTATCAATTGTATTGTTTCAATTTTTTATGTAAAAATTATGGATATAACCCTAATAATAGAAATTATAATTCTGGCAATACTAATTTTCCTCTCAGCTTTTTTCTCTGGAGTTGAAACTGCTCTTACATCGATGACTAAACTCAGAATCAAACAACTTCTTGAAAAGGAAGTCTCTAAAGCGAAGGTAATTAATGTTTGGGTAAAAAAATCCGATAAACTTCTGATTTCTTTACTTGTTGGTAATAACATTGTCAATATTGGCGCGGCTTCCTTCGGAGCGCTGGTTGTAGAGCGTCTTTTGCCGGCTGGTGGTTCCTTCTGGAAAGCTGTCGCGATATCCTGGGGCCTTGTGACTTTCTTGATTCTTACCTTTGGCGAGATAGTACCGAAATCTTTTGCCAGAAAATATGCTGAAAAGGTGTCTATTGTCTGCTTGCCGTATTTAGTCGTTATTTCTTTTATTCTTACGCCGTTTAATAAAATATTTCTTTTGATAGTGCGTGTATTTATGCGGATTATCGGTTCCAAATATGAAGTAATCCCTACAAAAATAACCGAAGAGGAAATTAAAACAATTGTTAGTGTTGGGGGAAAAGAAGGGGTTATTCCCGAGCAGGAAAAAGAATTAATTCATTCGATATTTGAGTTCGGAGATACGATAGTCAGGGAAATAATGACACCGAGAGTTGATATAATTGCTGTTTCTGAACATGAATCGCTTGAATCCACAAAAAATTTAATAAGAAAAACATTTTATTCCAAAATTCCTGTTTACAGAAAAAACCTCGACGATATTAAGGGAATTTTTTACGCTAAGGATGTTATTGTTGAAAAAGCCGGGAAAATTGAAAAGGAAACATCTTTAAAAGCGAGCAATATAACAAGAAGAGCCTTTTTTGTTCCCGAAACAAAGAGGATATCAGCTCTCTTAAAAGAAATGCAGAGGAAGAAAATTCATATTGCAATTGTTCTTGATGAATATGGCGGAACTTCAGGGCTTGTAACCCTTGAAGATATACTGGAAGAAATAGTTGGCGAGATTCGGGATGAATTTGATGTGGATGAGCGTCTTATTACGACCATAAGTGAAGATGAGTATATATTTGATGCCAGGCTTTCTATTGATGAGATAAATAAGTTTTTAGATGGTAAAATCAGGATGCCGGAAGGTGACGATTATGATACAGTGGGCGGTTTTATTATAGAGTATCTTGGAAAGATACCTAAACAGGGAGACAAAGTAAATATAGAGAATTTCATTATTGATGTTTTGAAGGCGGATGATAAAACTGTCAGGAGTATTAAGTTGACTATAAGGGTAAAAAAGGAAGAGAAAAATGTTAAAAAAGATTAGAGCATATTTTTTTACGGGGCTTTTAGTGCTACTGCCTATTATCGGAACAGTGGGGATTATTTATTGGCTTTTTATAGTTGTAACAAATTTTCTTATAAACCCCTTGGAGAGCTATTTCCCGGAGAATATAAAGCCTGTAATAATAAGGTTTGCCAGTCTCCTTGTTGCCTTTATCATTGTGGTTTTTATCGGGATGTTAGGTAAAATAGTTTTTTTAAAAAAAATAGCCAGGCCTGTTGAAGGTTTGCTGGCGAGGATCCCTCTTTTTAACAGGATATATAATTTCTTTAAGCAAATATCATCAGCAATCTGGAAAAGCCGGGCAACAATTCTCAATGGCGTGGTTCTGCTGGAATATCCCAGAAAGGGGATATGGTCAATTGGTTTTACTACGTCCCACGTTCCCAGCAGAACAAGCGATGTTCTTAAAAATGAGATGATGGGTGTTTTTATTACAACTACGCCGAACCCTACAACAGGTGTATATATTCTTGTTCCAAAGAAGGATATTATATTTCTTTCTATGCCCGTTGAAGATGGGTTGAAACTGGTTGTTTCAGGCGGAACAATTGAGCCTTCTGAGATTAAGAAAATTAATAAAAAGTAAGCTCTCCATGTCATTATTATGAATTTTAAAACCCCTGGCATAGTCTTAAGATCGTATAAATATGGAGAATCAAGCAGGATAATTGTTTTTCTCACACCTGTTGTCGGGAAGCTTAAGGCCAGTGTGCGGGGTGTTGACAGACAGAAGAGTAAATTTTCCAAACCTCAGCTTTTCAATGTGTATTCTTTAGATGTCCGGACAAAGAGAGACAGGGAAATTGATATTATAGTTTCCCTGGAATTAAAGGAAAGTTTCTTGCCTATTTTGAAGTCTGTTCAGGGTTACGCGGCGGCATCATACATTATTGAACTTACTTCTGAAATTACAGGGTTTAGTTCAGAGAGAGAACCTCTTTTTGATGAGGTTTTATCTGTTTTGAACTTTTTGTCAAAAGGCTCAGATCCTTTAAGAGCTGTTGCTTTTTATACACTTAAATCGTTGTATATGAGCGGTTTTGTGGGTTCTTTTACAAGTTGTTCGCGGTGTGCTAAAGCGAAAGGGCGTTTTTTTATTGATAGGCCCGGGGGTGTGATTTGTGAAAAATGCAGGAAGACTGCCG
>CBDURG010000025.1:0-18423 GCA_965369805.1 uncultured bacterium | reverse complement strand
ATGGGTATGTTCCGGTTGATAACACGGAGGGCCTTAAACCCCTGGATAATTATGAAGAAAAAGAAATTATGAAAAAGCTTGCTCTTTTTTCCGAAGCGGTGGATGCCTGTGCTGTGCTGTTTGAGCCGCACAGGATGACTGTATATCTTTCCGAGCTTGCGGCCCTCTTCCACAGTTATTACCACAAAGACGCGAAGAAGTTTAGAATTGTGGGGGATCGTGAGGATGAAACAACCCTTGCAAGAATGGCTCTTGTGAGCGCGATTAGAACGGTTATTTCTTCCGGGTTGAATTTGTTGGGGATTAGTGCCCCTGAAAAAATGTAAAAGGTTAATTGCGAATTAAAATGGATATATTAATCACCGCCGCACACAGATAAAAAAAGAAGAATTGGACGCAGATTAACGCAGATAAAATCAGGATTATATAAATTAAATATTTACAACCGCAAATTAAAAGGATTATACGAATATAAAAAATATTTAAGAAACTTAATTTTGTGTTTTTTAATAAAAATTATTAGTGTTATTCGTGGTTAAAAGTATTTATGTATTTTAATCATAAAAAATCAGTGTAAATCAGCGTCAAAAAAATCTTGGTTAATTGGTAAACTATGAAAAAATACGATCTTGTTGTTATTGGAAGCGGGCCCGGCGGGTATGTTGCCGCGCTGGAAGCGGCCAGGCTTGGCCTTAAAACCGTTATTGTAGAAAAAACTTTCCTTGGAGGAACGTGTCTTAACCGTGGTTGTATCCCTACTAAAGCAATGGTTGCTTCCGCGAAAGTTTACAGTTATATAAAACAGGCTGATTCATTTGGAATCAAGGTTGGTTCCGCGAAAGTTGATTTTCCTTCCGTTGTGAAAAGGAAGAATGCGGTGGTTTCAAAGCTTGGCAAGGGTATAGAGTTTTTGCTTAAAAACAGGGGTGTAGATATTATTTACGGGGAAGCCGGTTTTCTATCGCGGAATAGAGTCTTTGTGAAGGGCGAGGGTGAGCTGGAAGCGGATAACATTATTATTGCCACCGGATCAGAACCTTTAATACCGGACGATATTATGAACGATGGAGAATTTGTTTTTGATAGTAACCAGATTCTTTCACTTGAGCGCGTTCCTGCCTCTATTGTTGTTATAGGGGGAGGATATATAGGTTGTGAGTTTGCTTCAATCTTCGCTTCGTTTGGAAGCAGGGTTTATTTGGTTGAGATGCTTCCTGAGATTTTGCCGGGTTTTGACAGGGAAACTGTTAAACTTCTTCTCTCCGGTTTTAAGAAAAACGGGGTTGAGGTAATAACAGGTACTAAAGTAAAAACCGTTAAAGGCAGTAAGAATGGCGGTTTTGTAAGTTTGGAAAATTCAAAGAAAATCGAAGCCGATGTTGTTTTGCTTGCTGTAGGGAGAAAATTAAATACTTCTATTGAGGGTATAGAGATACTTAATCTGGATATGGAAAAAGGCCGGATTGCAACGGACGGTTCAATGAGGACAAATGTTAAAAACATTTTTGCCGTTGGAGATGTTACCGGAAAAAGCCTTCTTGCTTCTGTTGCTTATCAGCAGGGGCTTGTTGCCGCAAGAAATTGCGCGGGGGAAGAACAGGAGATGAATTACGATGTTATTCCCTCCTGTATATTTACTTTTCCTGAGATTGCGGCAGTTGGCATTACCGAACAGCAGGCAAAAGAAAAAGGCTTTAAAGTTCGCACGGGCAAGTTCCCATTTTCAGCAGTTGGAAGATCTCTTGCGGATGGAAGCGGAGAAGGTTTTGTAAAAATTGTTTCAGGGTATGATGACGGCAGAATTTACGGTTGTCATATAGCAGGCAGCAACGCGGGTGAGATTTTATCTGAAGTTACTTTAGCGATGTCACGGGGATTGAAAGTTAAGGATATAGCCGAAGCGGTCCATATTCATCCCACGCTATCTGAAGGTGTGATGGAATCTGCTCTGGCGGTTTACGGATTGTCACCCCACATTCCCTTGAATAAATAATCATGAAAGTTCTCGATTTAAAACAAATTGATTTTTCAAGTGCTTATGATATCCAGCGCGGAGCAGTTAAAGATGTTCTTTCCGGCGAAGATTCCAGGATTATTTTTGCCGAACATCCGCACGTTTTTACCACCGGCCGCGATTTTCATGACTGCGATTTACTTGTAACCCGGGAAATCCTAAAAAAACTTAATATAACAGTTTGTAAAGCTGACAGGGGCGGAAGTATTACATATCACGGCCCCGGTCAGATAGTTTGCTATCCAATAATTGATTTAAACCGATGGAAAAAAGATATAAGAGCGTATATAAGAGCGCTTGAAAATATAATAATAAATGTTCTTTCCAATCTGGAAATTGATGCTCATGCAAAAAAAGAGTTGACAGGAGTCTGGTTAAAAGATAAAAAAATAGCATCTATTGGTATAGGTGTTAGCAGGTGGGTCACCTATCATGGGTTTGTTCTTAATGTGAAGCCGGATTTAAAATATTTTTCTTTGATTAATTCCTGTGGGTTGAAAGATCTGGTTCAGACTTCCATAGGCAAAGAAACTGAAGGTTTTGCGGCAATTGAAAAGATTAAAGGATTTTTAATTGAAGAAATTGAAAAAACATTCCAGGCTTCCGTCGTGGCTTGTTAAAAAGATACCAAGGACTCAAAATGCTTTTACAACAAGAGAAATATTAAAAAGTCATAAACTGCATACTGTTTGCGAAAGCGCTCGGTGCCCGAATATGTGGGAATGTTTTTCACGTAAAAGAGCGACATTCATGATACTTGGCAATGTGTGCACAAGGAATTGCTTGTTTTGTTCGGTTAAGCATGGTTCTCCGGAAGGTGTTGATAGACAAGAACCTTTGAGAATTGCCGACGCGGTGAAAAAACTGGAATTGAAACATGTTGTTATAACATCGGTTACCAGGGATGATCTTTCTGACGGTGGCGCCGGTCATTTTGCCTCTGTTATAAAACAGTTAAGAGAAAATTGTCCTGATGTTGTTATTGAGGTCTTAACCCCTGATTTCAAAGGAGAAAGCGGTTCACTGGATAAAATTTTGGAAGTGAATCCCGACATATTTAACCATAATATGGAGACTGTCTCGCGCTTATATAAGAAAATAAAACCGCGGGCTGATTACTTGACTTCTCTTAAGGTTTTAAAGTATGTTAAAAAGCGTGATCCTGCGGTTTATACAAAGTCAGGCATTATGGTAGGACTTGGGGAAAAAATTGAAGAGGTTGAAAATATATTTGATGATTTAAAGGAACACGGTTGTGATATTCTAACTGTGGGGCAGTATTTGCGCCCTTCGGAGAGTAACCTGGAGGTAAAAGAATATATTTTGCCGGAGCAATTTGAAAGATTTGAAGAACTGGCAAGATTGAAAGGTTTTAAAAATGTTCAAGCAGGCCCTTTCGTGAGAAGTTCTTACAATGCGGACCGGCTGATTTCATAGGTGGTAGTTGTATGTAAGGGGATAAGTTACGATTTCATTCAAAATGGAGGAATAGGAGTATGGTTGAAGTGGTTATTCCGGAACTCGGAGATGGTGTAGAAAAAGCGAAAGTTTCTTTCTGGCATTATGAAGAGGGTGATCAGGTTGAAAAAAATGCTGACCTGGTGGAGGTTGCGACAGATAAAGCAACATTTAATATTCCTGCTCCTGAATCAGGAATAGTCACCCAGTTAAATTTCAAGGAAGACGATGATGTTGAGGTTGGTGAGGTTATTGCGTTAATAGACGATACCCACGATGAATTTGAGCTTTCCAATGAAGAAAACGGGGAGAATGAGTATTAGAGAATGAGTATACATTCAACAGCTATTGTTGGCAGCAATGTAAAGCTGGCGGAAGATGTGGAAGTTGGCGCTTACACAGTTATAGAAGGTGAAATTAAGATTGGAAGAGGCACGAGGATATCTCCTCATGTTCACATCATGGGCTGTGGCGAGATAGGGGAAAATAATTTAATCCATACCGGTGCTGTTATAGGAGATGTTCCTCAGGATTTAACCTTTAACAATGCATCTTCTTCATTTAAGATAGGCAATGGGAATACTGTCAGGGAGCTGGTAACTATTCATCGCAGTGCGAAAGAAGGCGGGGTAACGAAGATTGGCAGTGATAATTTCCTTATGGCATGCTCCCATGTTGCTCACGACTGTGTTGTAGGCGATAATGTTATTATGGCAAATGCTTCACTTCTTGCTGGTCATGTCCGGGTTTTTGACCAGGTTTTTATCTCAGGCGGTGTGGGAATTCATCAGTTTTGCAGAATAGGCCAGTGTTCAATGATTGGCGGCAACAGTAGTATTACTAAAGACGTTCCTCCTTTTTCAATGGTGGCAGAGCGTAATGAAGTTTACGGGATTAATGCGATAGGTATGAAGAGAAACAATTTTTCAAAAGACGCGATAAAAGAGCTGAAAGAAATATATAAAATATATTATAAGAAAGGGGTAAATAAACATAACGCTCTGAAAAAAATAAAATCCCTGGGTTTTGTTTCTAACGAGACAAAAGAATTTATTGATTTTATAGAAAATTCTGAAAGAGGTGTTTGTTAGGAGATAATAAATTTTATTTAAAAAAGGGCTGGTATAAACCGGCTCTTTTTTTTATCCTATTATTGGGTATGTTTAATCGGGATATGAGGTTGCAAATGAAAAATATATTAGTTTGTTATATCGTGAGAAATTCCGGACATCATAAGGCTGCCGCTATTCTGGAAAAAACAATTAAGAAAACCAATCCTGATTTCAATGTAAAAATGGCAAACCCATTTCATTATACGAATCCTATTTTATCTAAAGTTACCTTAAAAACGTACATGCGTATGATAAGAAGCACTCCCGATATCTGGCATTATCTTTACGATAATAAAAAGATAAAGAGGAAGGCAGATAAGCTTTACAGCTTCTTCCATAAAATGAACATGGCGAAAATCAGTAAGCTTCTTGATAAATTTTACCCTGAAACTATTGTATGTACCCAGGCCATACCATGCAGTCTTTTTTCCCATTTTAAAAAAGAAAAAGATAGCGGGATAAAACTGGTTGCCGTAGTTACGGATTATGTTATGCATTCCTACTGGCTGAGCGATGGGGTTGATATATATTGTGTTCCGACAAATGAAGCTAAGGCATACCTGATGGGAGAGGGGGTGGATCCGAAAAAGGTACATGTTACAGGTATTCCGGTTGATACATCCTTTTCAATAAAAATGGATAAGCAAAGGGCAAAAATAAAACTCGGACTTCCTGCAGAGCTTCCTGTGATCAGCATAATGGGAGGAAGTTACGGGCTGGGTTCTATTGATGACGTGATAGAGCAGATGATAGACATACCGGCCAAACATTTTCTCCTTGTTATAACCGGCGGTAATAAAAAACTTAAAGAGGGCCTGGCCCGCAGTTTTGGCGGAAGGGAAAATATCAGGATTGTCGGCTATTCTGATGAAATAGGGTTGATAATGGATGCTTCGGATGTCCTTGTTACTAAACCGGGGGGTATTACTTCTTCGGAGGCGATGGTGAAAGGGCTTCCGATGATTATAACCGACCCTCTTCCGGGCCAGGAAAAGTCTAATTCCGAGTATTTGATTTCGAGGGGATCTGCTGTCCTCGCGGTGAACGCGAAGGAAGCCGCTAAACTTGCGGAAGAACTTATTACATCTGATTCAAAATGTAAAAAAATATCTGAAAATGCGTTCAAGGTTGGAAAATCTGATAGTGCGTTTAAAATCGCGAAAATAGTTGAGAAGTTATGATAAAGATATTTTATTTTTCGTTATTGCATTTTCTCGCGTTTCGCCTGCCGAAGAAGGTGAGCTATGTCATTGCATGGGTCATTTCTCATTTGAATTTTGTGTTCAATTTTAGCAGCAGAAATGGTGTTATCTCGAATATTTCCGTAATAATGGAGTACAGGGGAAAGGATCCCAGGCGGGCTTGTGTAAAAAAAGAGATAAAAGCGATTGCCCGCGGGACGTTTGTGAATTTTGGAAAGTATCTTGTAGATTTTTTTGCGGCGGGTAAACTTAATAAAGATTTTTTAAATGACAATGTAACTTTGGAGAAAATTGAAAGCATTGATGAAGCGCTAAACCACAAGAGAGGGAGTGTTATTATCTCAGCCCACCTTGGCAATTGGGAACTCGGGGGGATTGTCCTCGCTCTCCTGGGGTATCCGATAAATGTTGTTGTTCTTCCTCATACCAATGAAAAAGTGAACAGTATGTTTGTAGAGAAACGATTAAAGCAGGGTGTTAAAGTGATTTCTGTGGGGTACGGTGTCAGGAGATGTTACGAAGCCTTGAAGAGAAATGAATTTGTGGCTTTGCTGGGGGACAGGGATACTACTTCTAACGGTGTGGAAAGGGTATTTTTTGGCAGGAAATGTATTCTTCCCAGAGGCCCTGTTGATATGGCTGTAAGGACCGGTGCCGATATAACCTTTGGTTTTTTTGTCCGGGAAAGCGGTAGCAAATACCGGTTTAATTTTGACGGCCCTATAATTACGGAAAAGGGTGTAACTAAAGATGAGCTATGGGAAAAGATTATAAATAAGATGCAGGATCAGATATTGAAGTATCCTGACCAGTGGTTTGTGTTTTATCCCCTCTGGCCTGAACCCGGTACCTGAGAGCGGACAAAATGAAGATTTGCGCGATAATTCCGGCTTATAATGAGGAAAAAAATATCAGAAACCTTATTATTGAAGTAGAGAAGTTCTGCGGCAGGGTTCTTGTTATTGATGATGGTTCAGGGGACAGGACAGCCGAGGAGGTTAGAAAAACCGGTGCGGAGATGATCAGGCATAAAACGAATAAAGGCAAAGGAGATGCTATCTCAACAGGATTTGCGCATGCAAAAAAGATGGATATTGACGCGGTTGTTCTTATGGATGGAGACGGCCAGCATGATCCAAAAGATATAGAAAATCTTGTTTCTAAAATGGAACAGACTAAAGCCGACATAGTGCTTGGGTCAAGGATGAATAATCTTGAAAACATGCCCCGGATTAGAAAAATGACCAATAAATTTATGTCGTGGCTCCTGGGACGTTTTACAGGAGTAATTTTTGAGGACAGCCAATGTGGTTTTAGATTGGTAAAGAAATCTGTTATCGAAAACATTAATTGTGTAATGAGCAGGTTTGAAATTGAATCCGAGCTTATTATTAAGTCAGCCCGCGCGGGATATAAGATCGTGAATGCTCCGGTAAAAACGATATATGGTGAAGAACGGAGTAAAATCAGGCCTTTAAGAGATACGGTAAGGTTTGTAAAATTTATGTTTTTGATGATATTGGATAGGGGCCGTGGTGAAGGAAAATAATTTTGAGCAATTAAGGCGCGGCATGGTTGAAACACAGCTAAAAAGAAGGGGAATAGATTCTCCCAAAGTGCTTGAGGCGTTTTTAAATGTTCCCAGGGAAAGTTTTATTCCTGGAAAAAGTAGAAAATACGCGTATAATGATTCACCTCTTCCGGTAGGATACGGGCAGACGATTTCTCAGCCGTATATAGTTGCTCTTATGACACAGCTTCTTGAAATAAAGAAGAATGATAAAGTCCTTGAAATAGGTTCCGGCTCCGGCTACCAGGCGGCTATTCTATCTTTTATCGGAGCGAGGGTTTTTTCAGTTGAGAGGATTAAGGAACTTAGAGAAATTGCCCGGAGCAATTGTGAAAATGCCGGGTTTCCAGATGTTGCTGTTGTTGAAGGCGATGGAACGTTGGGATTTAAAGAACATGCGCCGTTTGACGCAATTATAGTGACAGCAGGAGCACCTTCTGTTCCCGAACCTTTAAAAGAACAGCTTGTAGATGGCGGAAGGCTTGTTATACCTGTGGGAAGTTCTTTTTTGCAGGATTTGCTGCGTATTAGGAAGATAAAAAATAAATACGAAGAAGAAAGGATATGCGGATGTATGTTTGTTCCTTTGATTGGAAAACACGGCTGGTCAAATTAATTTTATTTGCTGTCCTGTTGTTGCTTTTCTTAAACGGTGCGTGTGCTAATGAAGAAGGTAGTCTTGGATATAAACTTGCAAAAATGCTTCAGTCGAAAGGTATATAAAAAGAGGTTGCTGTTGTGGTTATTTCCGCTTTGCCTATTGTCGAGCTGAGAGGAGCAATTCCAGCGGCACATCTTATGGGCATGAATCCGCTAAAAGCTTATATTCTGGCGGTGATGGGTAACATGATACCTGTAATACCGATAATATTTATCCTGGGGCCTCTTACCAGATGGCTTTCAAAATATATTTTCTGGCAGAGGTTTTTCAACTGGTTTTTTAAAAGGACCAAGGACAGAGCATCCGTTGTGGAAAAATATGAAACCCTGGGCCTGTCTCTTTTTGTCGCGTTACCTCTTGCGGTTTCGGGAGCATGGACCGGATGTGCGGCCGCTTTTCTTTTTGAAATAAAACCTGTACATGCATTTTTTGCTATACTGGGAGGTGTCCTTATTTCCGGTGCTATTATGACAATTATAAGCAGTTTGGGATGGATAGGGTTTATAATAGCTGTTGTTGTTCTTGGCGGGTTGCTGGTTAAGGTAATCTGGAACATATTGAAAGTTAGAAAGGAAATTGGGGCGTAGTTACGAATTACGAAAAAAGCAGTAAAATTAGTGAATGGTGAATCGAGAAGCAGAAAAAATATGAAGTAAGAGCTTTACAATATACGAGATACGAGATACCAGATACTATTTTCTATAATTTGTCGGGGCGTAGCGCAGTCTGGTTAGCGCGCAGCGTTCGGGACGCTGAGGCCCCCGGTTCGAATCCGGGCGCCCCGACCAGATGTCTATAAAAAGGAGGCAAACATGCAGGTTCTGGTAATGTATTATTCAAAAACCGGAAATACTAAAATGTTGGCCGGCGAAGCGGCTAAAGGAGTAAGGGAAGTTGAAGGGGTGAAATGCATATTGAAACCTGTTTCTGATATAACAGAAGAAGATTTTCTCTCTTCTGATGGAATTATTGCCGGTTCGCCTGTTTATTTTGGAACGATGGCTGCCGAAGTTAAAAAAGTTTTTGACAGGTTTGTCGGTTTGCGCGGCCGGATGGGGGATAAAGTCGGCGCTGCTTTTGCTACTTCCGGAGACCCTTCGGGGGGAAAGGAAACCACACTTATATCGATTATTCAGGCCATGCTGATAAACGGAATGATTATTGTGGGTGACCCCTTAGACGCAACCGGTCATTACGGTGTGTCGTGTGATGGGCCTCCCGACAGTCAGGTTTCCATGAATGCGGTAAAGTTGGGAAAAAGGGTTGCTTCCTTAGTCAAAAGATTAAGGTAAGGGATAAATTTTAACGCTTATTTTGCAAATAAGTTGCAAATTTTATGTGCAGCAAGTAAAATTTACGGGAGAGTTTAGTAATATAATATGGTATTACATTCGATTTTATGGCATTAAAAAGAGCAAAAGTCTTTTTTTCAGGAATGGTTCAGGGTGTGGGCTTCAGGTTTACCGCGTCAAGGCTGGCCAGGCAGGCGGGGCTTGTTGGGTATGTGAAGAACCTTCACGATGGAAAAGTCGAGTTAATGGTTCAGGGAAGAGAAGAAAAAATATCAGATTTAATTCGTAATCTTAAAGAAAATTATTTTTCAGAATATGTAAGAGATTTTGAGATTCAGTGGCTTGAGCCGGTTGTTATCTATAAAGATTTTAGTATAGGCTTTTAAAAGCGGGGAGTTTTTCGTGACATCTAAAATAATAACCATAGCAAAAAACACATTTTTAGATGCCCTGAGAAAGAGAGTTTTTCAGGTTATTTTTATTTTCGGGGTTATTATTATATTGTCTACACAGTTTTTTACGTTTTTTGCGTTTGGTGAAGAAATTAAAATACTTAAAGATGTGGGAATGGCCGGGATAACCTTTTTCTCATTGATAATTGCTATTGTTATTGGTTCTTCCCAGATTCAGTCTGATCTTGAGAAGAAGACGATATACACTGTTTTGTCTTGTCCTGTATCGCGGAGACAGTATCTGATAGGAAAGGCAATCGGGGTTATCTGTTATGTTACGTTTGCTATACTGCTGCTCTCACTTGTTTTTTATATTGCCCTAAGCGCTAAAACTTATTCTATAGAGAAAAAGGTTGGTGAAGAAGCAAGATTTGGGTTTGCGACATTTGCGTATAACGTCGAACTTTTAAAAGGCATATACCTTATTATTATCAAAGGGGGAATCCTTGTTTCTCTGGCTATTCTCTTAAGTCTGTTTCTTCATCAGACTTCTAATATTATCGCGTGTTTTCTGATCTATGTAGTGGGGCATCTTACGCAGATAGCCGGTAACCTGGCTGAGTCTGAAGGCAAGGTTGTTGGCTTGATAATGTCGGGTTTCTATTACCTGTTTCCGAACTTTGAATTTTTCAATATCTCGGATTATATAGCTGTTGGGAAAATTATATCTTTTAGATACGTTTTTACAGTCGGTGCCTATGGGATATTATATTCGGTCATGTTAATTTATATAGCATCGGAATTCTTTTCAAAAAAGGAAGTGTGATATGGAAAACGCCATAGAAATAAAAGGATTGAGAAAAGTCTACCGTGATTTTTGGTACAGGCCGAAAGTTGTAGCGGTTGATAGTTTGGATATGGAAGTAAATAAAGGAGAAATATTCGGGCTTCTTGGCCCGAACGGCTCGGGAAAAACCACCGCGTTGAAGTTGATGCTGGGGCTTATATTCCCGACCTCCGGAAAAATGCGTATTCTGGGCAAGGTTCCTACCGATGTAAGAATAAAGGAGCAGATTGGATATATGCCGGAGGAGTCTTACCTGTACGGGTTTTTAAATGCGGATGAAATCCTTGATTTCTATGGAAGGCTGAACGGGATACCCCGGACAAAGAGAAAGGAAAGAATTGAAAAGGTTCTTGATATTGTTGGATTAAAACATGCAAGGAAAAGAAGGATTTCGGACTATTCAAAGGGTATGTCAAGAAGGATAGGACTTGCCCAGGTTTTGCTTAAGGATCCGGCGTTGATCCTCCTGGATGAGCCTACAATAGGCCTTGACCCTGTAGGTTCCCGGGAGATAAAGGATGTGATTCTTGGCCTTAAATCCGAAGGTAAGACCGTTGTTTTATCTTCGCATCTTCTTTCTGAGGTTCAGACGATTTGTGACAAAATAGCAATCCTTTATCAGGGTAAATTGATTAAAGAGGGTAATGTTGATGAGTTGCTTACGGTAATCGGCGAAACTGAAATTGTAGCTTCCGGTTTGAAACAGGAAGATGTTGACAGAATCAAAGACGTTATAAGTTCCTCGGGAGGGAAGTTTATTTCTTCGGGTCATCCTAAGGAAACACTTGAAGGCCTGTTTATAAAAATTATCAAGGAAAAACAGGGGAGTAAAAGCAATTGAGAAAGATAGGGTTTTCGGTAATTTATTTTGTGCTGGTAAGTGTAATCTTTATATTAAATTACACTTTTAGGCATACGGCAATGGTATCCTATTCTTTCTGGAATATAGCAAGGGCGGTACTTCTGCTTTTTGCAGTTATTGTATTTCCTCTGCTTAATAGAAGAATATATTCTATTGCCAGGACTGTGTTGAAAGAGGAGTTAAGAAAGAAAACCCTTTATGCAATCTTTATTTTTGTGGTGCTTCTTGTATCGGTGATTCATGTGTTCGGGAAGATTGCCCCGGCCAATCAGCATGTTTTTGTCGGTGAAATGGGACTTGCGGGGATCACTCTTTTTGGGCTTCTTTTCGGGGTGTTTATGTCTTCCACTGCTATATACAAGGAGATGGAGAAGAAAACTGTTTATGTTCTGTTGTCTTATCCTGTAAGCCGCCAGGAAATTGTGATGGGCAAGTTTATAGGCAATATGATTTCTATCCTTCTTTTTTCATTTTTGCTTGCACTGATATTCGTAGTTTCATTGTTAGTAAGATTTGGCACGATTAATTCGGTAATTGTATATTCCTGTTTTGGCCTGATGATGGAATTCGTTGTTATAGTGGCAATCGCGACAACCACTTCAACTATGCTCTCATCTATTTCCAATATAGTGTTTGTGATTATTCTTTTTCTATTGGGACATATGACAGAGAAGATAACACATATTGCCTCCAGGCTTGAGGCACAGACACTCAAAAATGCTGCCGAAGTATTTGTGAGAGTCCTCCCTGACTTTAAAAGATTTGAATTTAAAGATGCTCTTTCACTGGGAACGGCTATAGATCCGTCAGTTATTATAGCTTCTTTGTCCTATGCTCTTTTCTATTCCGCTGCGGCGTTAATTATTGGCATGTTAATATTCAGGCGAAGGGAAGTTGACAGGCTATGAAAATATTAAGAATAGTATATATTGTTCTGGTTTTGGCAGTATTTGTGGCCTGCCTTTATTTTCTGCAGAACGGTTTCAGGTTAACGTCTGACATTGGGATTAAAGGAATTAATGAAATACGTGTGGAGGAGAAGCTTCACAGCCGCATATATCTGTATCCCGGACAAGAAATTACCGGTATGCTCTTAGGCGGGTTCAGGGGTATTGCTGCTGACATTTTATGGCTTCAACTTGATGAGTACTGGCATCAAGGCCAATGGTATAAATGCCTGCCTCTTTACAGAACCATAGGTTTTCTACAGCCCAATTTTCTTAATGTGTGGATAATGGGAGGGTGGCACACGGCTTATAATATTTGTTATCAGGCAGGGGTAAGTCCACGCAGGACTGTTCAAGAGAGGATGAAAGACCAGTATTTCTGGATTAAGCAGGGCCTTGATTTCCTTAAGCTGGGGATAGAGAACAATCCTGAGGTTTACAACATATATTTTGAAACAGGATGGACTTATTTCAATAAAGTGAAAGATTTTAAAGAAGCTGCCGGGTATTTCGGTGAAGCGACGCAATTTGACTGCCCCTCTTTTGTCTCGAGAATGTATGCCCATGCTCTTTATGATTCCGGCGATAAGGAAGCAAGTTTCCACGTGTGGAAGAATCTGTTGGCAGGCCTTGATGAAAGAGAAAAAAAAGATCTACTTAATAATAAGGATCTGGCCCATAAAAAGGTTGTAGAAAAATTTTACAATCGAAGAAAAAAAGAATTAGGCAAAAGCCAATGAAGATATGCCTTCTTTGTGATATCCATAGTAACCTGGAAGCTTTGCTCAGGGCTATGGAGGAAATTAAACAGGAAGGTGTTGATAAGGTGTATTTTCTTGGCGACCTTGTCGGTTATGGCGCGGACCCCAGTGAATGTATCAGGATAGCCCGGGAAAATTTTGATATTGTTATAGCAGGTAACCACGACCTTGCCGCTTCAGGTGTTCAGGGTTATGCTAACTTTAATCCGCAAGCTGCTGCTGCTGTGATTTGGACTTACAATAAGCTTGATCCTGGAGAGAAGGAATATCTTTCCTCACTCCCTGTGGTGTATGAAGAAGATGGTTTTACCCTTGTTCACGCGTCTCTTCCAAAGCCTGAAGAATGGAGGTATTTATTTAGTGAAGAAGAAGCGGCAAGTACGTTCAAGTATGCTAACGCGAAAATAGTTTTTGTAGGGCATTCACATATTCCGATGGTTTTGGAAGTAGGGGATGAAATTGTAAAAAGAGAAATCAAACCCGCTATGAAGTTGAATAAAGAGTCAGGATATATAATTAATGTGGGTTCGGTCGGACAGCCGAGGGATGAAGATTCCAGAATTTGTATGGTTTTTTATGATACCGAAACTATGCTTCTGGAGTTCAGGAGATGTGAATATAATTTAAAGGCAGCACAAGATAAGATTATTAATGCGGGTTTACCGGAGGTTTTGGCTCTAAGGCTTGGATTTGGCAAATGAAAAAATTCTTATTCTACTGGTTTCCCACTATTGTCTGGGCATTATTAATATTTGTTTTTTCATCTATCCCTGTTTTTCCAAAAGCGCGATGCGCTCCCGCTTTTCTTGATAAGGTGGTGCATTTCAGTGAATATTTTATTCTTACGATGTTTCTCACAAGGTCGCTTATTTATTCATATAAAATGAAGAGGAAAGAATTATGTTATCTGGCGGTGGCCATTGTATTTTTATACGCGTTTGTTGATGAAGCCCATCAGTTTCTGGTTCCTCCAAGAAAGCCTGATTTTCTGGATTTTGTATCGGATGTAATCGGTTCTGCTTTTGGAACGATAACATATTTTTTTCTGTTTCTGAGGAAAAAGTAAGAATGAAAAAACCACAGAGAGGCCTTACTTGGGCAGGAATTTATGACGGAAACTTATCTGGGATAAAAAAAGAAATAGAAGAGTTGAGGCAACAGATAGAGCATTATAACGAAAAATATTATGTCGACGCGGCTCCCGAGGTATCAGATAGAAAATATGACGAGCTGTATGCCCGTTTAAAAAAGCTTGAGCAGAAGTATCCACAGTTTGCAAGCAGTGATTCTCCTACACAGAAGGTTGGCGGAAGGCCGATTACCCTGTTTAAGAAGGTAAAGCATTCTATCCCGATGTTAAGCATTGAGAATACTTATTCTGAAGAGGAAGTAAGGGGTTTTGACAAGAGAGTAAAAAAAATGCTTGAGAGAAATGATGTTGAATATGAGGTTGAGGTTAAGATAGACGGCGTTTCTGCATCTTTGAGGTATGAGAGCGGTAATTTAATTCGCTGCCTTTCCCGCGGAGACGGGAGTTTCGGGGAAGACATAACCTCTAATATGGTTATGGTTAATGGTGTTCCCGAAAAGCTTAAGGGTTCTGAGAAGGTAGGTGTGCTTGAAGTTCGCGGTGAAGTTTATATGGAGAAAAAATCATTTGAGGCTATCAATGAAAAACTGAAAGGGAAAGATGAGGCATTTGCTAATCCGAGAAATGTTGCCGCGGGTTCTTTAAAGCTTAAGGACTCGAAACAGGTAAAGGATAGGAGCCTGAAATTTATAGCTCACGGAATAGGCGAAGTTACGGATTTTCCCGCGCATAACCAGTATGACGCGATGAAAGAATTAAAAAGGCTTGAGTTTAATATAGGCCCCTGTGCGGCAAAAGCCGGTTCTCTTGATGAAATCATGAAGCTCTGCGGATACTGGGAAGAGAAAAAAGAAACCATTCCATTTGAAATAGACGGCATGGTTATAAAGGTAAATGTTTTTAAGGATAGAGAAATTCTTGGCTCCACGGCAAAGTCACCCCGCTGGTGTTTCGCGTATAAGTTCGCTTCCGCGCAGGCTGAAACAGGCCTATTGAAAATTGAGACAAGTGTGGGGCGGACGGGCAGAATTACGCCCGTGGCGGTACTGGAACCGGTTTTGCTTTCGGGAAGTACGGTAAGCAGGGCAAGTTTATACAACCAGGACGAAATTGACCGTCTTGATGTAAGAGTGGGAGACAGGGTTATTATTGAAAAAGGAGGGGAAGTTATTCCCAGGGTTGTAAAGGTTCTTAAAAGTAAAACATCCGGCCGTGACAAAAAACTGCGGAGGTTTAAAATATCCGGTACTGTTTGTCCGAGTTGCGGCGGCACATTGACAAGAATTGAAGATGAGGCGGCTTATTTTTGCGGGAATACGAAATGCCCGGCTCAGCTTAAAAGAAGGATTCAGCATTTTGCGTCCAGGGATGCGATGGAAATAGAAGGGCTGGGGGAATCTTTGGTAAGCGTCCTTGTTGATAAAAAAATGGTGCGTGATTTCGCGGATATATATTTTTTAAAGAAAGAAAATATAGCAGGCCTTGAAAGGATGGGGGATAAGTCCGCTGAAAATCTCGTAAGAGCCATAGAGCAAAGTAAGAAAAAACCATTTAGTAAGGTTCTTTATTCTTTAGGGATAGGCCACCTGGGAGAGAAAATGTCCGAGGTTTTTGCGGAGCATTTTGGAAATATTGACAGGCTTTCTAATTCGAATGTGGATGAGTTGGGAGAGGTCCTTTCATGCGGCGAGGTTATAGCCGCAGGTGTTGTTGATTATTTTAAACATTCTCAGAATATCGATGTTGTTGAAAGGCTGAAGAAAGCAGGGCTGAACTTCGAAGAAAAGATAGATACTTCAGGCTACAAGGAAGAGTTTATGGGTAAAACTTTTGTGTTGACGGGAACGTTTGCGAATTATACGAGAAGAGAAGCAGAGTATCTTATAAAGCAAAGAGGCGGGAAAATCTTATCCAGTGTAAGTAATAAAACCGATTTCGTTGTATCCGGCCGGTCTTCAGGATCCAAGCTTGATAAGGCTAAGAAGCTTGGTGTAAAAATCATTGATGAAAAAGCTTTTTCAAAGATGCTTTAGGGGAGAGGGAGTACATGCTTAAATATTTTCGTGTTGTCAACGGAATGTTAGAGACAAACTCATATATTGTATTTTGTGACAAGACAAAAGAAGGTATCATTATAGATCCCTGTGACGCGGATAAAATAGCAGACGCGGTGGATGAATCCGGAATAACACCGGTTATGATTGTAAATACGCATTACCATGCTGACCATGTAAGCGGCAACAAAGCTCTTAAAGAAAAATATTCAATTCCGATTGCAATTCATTCATGTGACGTGTGTTATCTGACCTCACCTTATAATAACCTTGGGGAATATGGTTTGAAATCAGTGGGTTCTCCGCCTGCCGATATTGTCCTTTCGGATAAAGAAGTTGTGGCTTTTGGAGATGTAAAATTAAATGTTATCCATACGCCCGGACATTCTCCCGGAGGTATATGTCTTTACTATCCTCAGGAAGTTCTTTTTTCCGGTGATACTCTTTTTGCCGCGGGTGTCGGCAGAACTGATTTACCCGGCGGCAGCGAGGATGCCCTGATTAATTCTATCAAAAGCCGCATTTTTAATTTACCGGATGATGTAAAGGTTTTTCCGGGGCATGGAAGGGAAACTACCGTGGGAGAAGAAAATAAGGGCAAGATATTTTGACAGGATTAATAATAAGAAATGAAAGATAATTTTAAAATACCGGTTGATATTGTAAGTGACGATGCTCATTCACTTGTTATTCTGGCTAATGAGTTTTTGAATTATCTTCTTGTGGAGCGAATTCTCGCGGACAATACTATTAAAGCTTATAAAAGCGATCTTAAAAAGTTTATAATTTTTCTGAATAAAAAAGGCATGACGGATTTTAATTTATGCGGCAGGGAAAATATAACTAAATTCTGCCTTCATGAAAAAAACAGCGGCAATTCCGCCGCTTCCATAGCGAGACTACTTGTGGCTATAAAGATGTTTTTTAGGTTTCTTGTAAGAGATAAATATTTAAAAAAGAATGTGGCGGAGATAATTGAGTCGCCGCGGATGTGGAAAACCCTGCCGAATGTAATGAGTGAAAAAGAGGTTGCCGCGCTTCTTAATTCTGTGAATGGGGATGATCCCAACAGCATTAGAGACAAGGCTATTCTTGAGCTGATGTACGCGGCGGGGCTCAGGATATCCGAAGTGGTGAACCTTAAAATAGATAATGTTAATATGGGAATTGGATTCTTAAAGTGTATTGGAAAAGGGGGAAAGGAAAGAATAGATCCTATAGGCAGGAAAGCATTATCGGCGGTAAATAAATATTTAACAAAATCCCGGCCGGAAATAGCGCTTTCTTCGGGGAAACTTCCTCCTGCCGAATTATTCATTACAAGGTTTGGAAGAAAGTTTACCCGGCAGGGGATGTGGAAACTTATAAAAGAATATACAAGACTGGTGGGAGTGAGGAAGAATATAACACCGCATACGTTAAGACATTCTTTCGCGTCCCATATGATTGCCCATGGCGCGAACCTGAGGGCGGTTCAGGAGATGCTGGGCCATGTGGATATTTCAACAACCCAGATTTATATTCATGTTGATAAAGCCAGGCTGAAAAGCATACACAAAAAGTTTCATCCAAGAGGATGAATGAAAATAATTATTACTCATCTTAACGCTGATTTTGACGCGCTTGCCTCTTTAGTGGCGGCGTCAAAGCTTTTTCCTGATGCTAAAGTGGTGTTGCCCCCTTCCATGGATTCAAATGTTGAGTGTTTTTTAAACGTGTGCGGAAACAGCCTTGTGATTCCTGTCCTGAAAACACCTGATCCCCAAAAGATTACAGAAGTTATCATTGTGGACGCGGCTCCGGGTTCAAGAATAGGAAAGCCGTTTGAGTGGATACAGGAGTATAACTTACCGGTTAGAGTTTATGACCATCACAAACCTAAAGATATGCCTTTGGATGTCCGCTGCAATTACCTGCCTGTTGTTTCTACCACAACAATACTTGTGGGAAAATTAATGAGGAAAAAAGTAAAAATAAATCCTGTGGAAGCAACGGTTATGCTTATTGGAATATATGAAGATACAGGACATTTTACATATCCTACTACAACTGCCGAGGATTTTAGAGTCGCTTAGTTTATCCATTAGTTTGTAGATGTTATTTACAATATTCATTATTTTGTGGGAGGCGGGCTTGTTTCGGGGCAAAATGCTTTGGTGTC
>CBDURG010000024.1:0-19352 GCA_965369805.1 uncultured bacterium | reverse complement strand
CCGGAATCGGAAGGATCCGCGGGATCGTCTGTTTCAAACACCAGTTTACTGTTATTGTTTACGACAGGCGCCGCCTCAGGCATTATCGCGTAAATCGCGTCTCCCATGCCGGTTTCTAACACATTAACAACCTTGCAGTCAGGGTAGTCTATGTCAAACGCCAATGTCCCTAAATATCCATTACCATCAGGGCCTAACGATTCATACGCCGGCAGCGCGGGGTCATCTACCATAAGCAGGCTATCCGCGAATATTATCCTCTTTACCGTTTCAGAAAAAAGTTTATACGCGTTTATAATTAACGCGCGGGCTGCCTCAGACTCCCCATAGACCGTCTGGCTTAACGCCGCGGTATATGTAACCAATTCTTTTATCCATAAATCTTCATCACCCGCTTCCACAGAACACTTGGCGTATCCTAATTCAATGTTCTTGTGATACATCGTTACTTTATCCCCGGAAACTACAAAATAGTAGCCCGAAGAAATAACGTCCACATCCAGTACCGAGCAAGGCAAAGCAAACTTATTTGTTACACCATCTTCAAAAAATGTTATTTCAATTAACTGGCCAAGGTTAGGATTTACGTTTATTTGGCCCACCGGATTACCATAGTAATCGCTAAACACATAATTCCACTTGCTGTCGGCACAATACCAATCGTTAAATTGCATTCTATGAATTAACACCCTCCTGCCGTCACCTCTAACAAACAGCTTGTCTGTCGAGTCCCCGGCCCTAAAATCAAAGCTCTCCGGACTCTGAATTATGGGAGAAGGAAATTCATCCGACGTTACAACACTATAAGACACGCCGTCATGCATTAAAGCGCTAAATTCAACAGAATAGCCGCCAACCGCTTTAGCCATTGTTAAATTGTCTAACGCGTAAATTACTCTCTGCGCGAAAACTGCGTCCCCTGCGACTACTTCAGATCCTACTAATTTAAGCTGATGCGGCAGTTTCTGCCAGCCCGCGCGGTTAGCGTGGCCGACCATTATTTTATCTACTTCGAATAACGTAAGAATCTCTTCCAGCAGGGCTGTGTCATTTATCCAGGCCTCCGGGTAAGTGCCAATTATAGAATAGAATACTTCCGGGCTTGTCATAACAGCATTATTAAATTTGCTCCAGATATCGGTTCCGGGAGACGCTTTAATCGCATCAAGCGCGTTTCGCGTCAAACCGGCATGCATAACAAGACATCTTTCACCGTTCGCGAGTATTATTTTCGCGATTACCGGATTTTTCTGGAGCCATTTTATATATTCTGTAGCCTCGGAATTTAACCCGGACATTACCCCCACAGGGCCTTCTTCCAGCAGTTCCGATAAAGAAGCGTTAGGCGCAGTTTCCTTGAAAAAGGCCGCTATAAAAGTTACAATTTGCTCATCGGTATAGCCAAACTGTTTTAAGGTTATCAGTGTGGATTCCAGCCCATTATAAACGGGATTCTCTTCGTACAGGCTATGCGCCTGAAACAGCCTGGTTTCGTTGTTGCCCCAAAGAGCGATGACATCGGTTTGAACTTCCAAAGCACCGGCCAATAAAACAACCTTATCAGCATAAGCTCCCTGGTTAATTAAATCGCCTAAGAATACAAGAAGCGTATTACCGCCCGCATAGGTAAACACATCATCTTTAACACTGAATACACCCGGATCTCCCAAATTTCCGCCGCTTTCTATTATGCCGCCGTTAATAAGCAGGCTTACCAGTTCTTCATAACCGCCGTGAACATCAGGAATAAAAAAGGTTCCGCCCTCAGCCGACATTATCACATACGGAACATACCCTGTTACTACGGCATCTTCTATAATTTCCACCGCTTTATTATACGCCTCCATATCCACAGCAGCTAATTTGCTGATTTCATTCCACATCTGTTCAACAGTCATTTTGCCAGCCGCGACCTCTTCCATCATAGCGTCGTAGTAACCTAATATCGCGTAGGCATTATCCGGAGGCGGGATGGGGGGGGCAGCAAACCCTATTACAAATTTTAAATCCATCACGTGAGAGCCAAATAATCCAGCAAAAGCGGCTTTTAAATGTGAGTGATCCAAATCAAAAAATATCGCTTTTCTAAGATCGTTAAATAAGACATTTCGTAAAGTAATATCATCAACCATTACACCGTCTGTCGCTTTCCATATTTTATACAGGGCGCCGGCCATTTTTCTAAACATTGAATTGGCAATTTCCTGCTCAGACATACCCAATGCTCTCAGCTCTTCAATGTATTCTATACCATCTATGCCCTCAATCCATTCTCTTATGAATATTTCGCTATCATTGACAATACGGTAACCATCCGCTATCGCGTACGGGACCGAGGGATCAGACCAGTAAGCAATGGTAGGAATCATAATATCGTTAATCTGGTAGTCTATGCTGTTATCCCCTATTACTTTAATGCCAACCGCGGCCTCCTGTCCTGAATAAGCTAGTTTATACATATATTTATATCCGCCTGAAGCCATATACTCCAATGTTACAGCAAATGCTTCCTGCTCGATAGGTATGCCTTGTTCCGTCATCCACACGTGAAATAAACCCTGGTCGAACAATGATTGTTTTATCCCCGAACGAATTTCGGTTAATTTTAAACTACCGACTACGGTTAACAACTCGGTATCAATCCACGTTATAGCCGCGGTTTTGGTTTCAGGGCCATAGGTATAGGTATGGTATCCTAACTCCGGAATGTTGGTTTTAATAGTAATAGGAGCATTTTCCATACCGGATATTTCTATCTTCGCCTCTTTATAATCCAAATGGACAACGGAATCGCTAAGCGCCGACAAATATCCCTCAGCCGGAACAGGCCCCAGCGAATTGTAAGCTTTACTCAACGGAGTACCTTCACCCATAAGAAACAGGGGAAATAGAATTTTTGATGCCCCGACAACTATCGTGTCAAGATTATATTTACACGCGCGCAAAATAAGACCTCTCGCGACCTCCTCGTATTTGAAAACAGTTGTATCTATTATTTCAGTGTATAAATTAACCATTTCTATTTTTATATTTACACCATCATCTACAACCCACGTAAGTTTCCCCAATTTAGAATTTTCATACCACATCTCTACAGCATTAGGATAGTAAACAAAATAATACGAAGCCGGCACAGCGCCAAGATCTGCAGGAAACAGTGTAAATTCCGGTTCCAACATTGTAAAGTTTCCGTCACTATCATAGATATAATTAACATTCGGCGCTATTGATTCGGACAGAGAAAGCCCGCCGACGGCGACTTCACCCGCGGAAGAAAAAGTGGAAAATTCATAAATATAATCCCCTTCACAATACCACGCCCCAAAAAGCGCCCTTGTAATAACTTCTATTCTGCCGTCAGAGCCCCAAACCTCTATTTTGCCGTCAATAAGGAAAGTAAATCTGGCAGGGTTAGTTATTTTCTCTATTACAACATCACCCACTCCCAGCCAATCCAGGGGAGGAATAATATCACCGGTAGTCGTCAGGCAATAATACAAATAATCTACCGCGAAAAGCCTGTCATACCAACCTTCACCGTAGCCCTGGTCCTTATAAATTTCAGCACACTTCTGGAATAAATCCATATCCGCACGGATCGAGTCACCTTTCACCTCCATACCATGAAACGCAAAATACAACAAAATCTGTAAACTGGCCTGGGAAGAAAAAACACCCATTCCCTTGCTTATAGTTTCAAAAAAGCCAAAATCATACGTCCCTATTTTGTAACCCGCCATTCCCAAGCTTCTATCAGGAACTTCTCCTGAAAAAACATTATCAAGTATCTGAGATTTATACATTACACCAGTGTCCGCGGAACCCTCTGCTGTCGCCGAAAAATATCCGGTTTTCACTATCCCAGAGTTCATTAAAGCAGCAAAATAAGTAGCCGCACTATTTGGATCGTATGTCTCAAATAACTTGTTAACCATACCGGCATCAACCTGATTATGCGTCAGTTCATGCAGATAAGATCCTATACTGGAACACCATATAAAATTAAAGCCCACCATATACATTCCGGGAGAAATACTATACTCACCGCCCTTATACTCATAAGCCGCTGCTACTAACTCGGCATGATCGGAACCTGTCACAAAAAATCTTTCAGCAGGGAGTACAGTTAACGATTCATATTGCCGTAATCGCATTTGAACTTTTGAAGTAAAGTCTGAAACATTGTCGGGGGATAAAGACAGCATCGCAAACACCGTTTTCGCGGTAACTATATAGTCTTTGGCTGTAGTATAACCATCCGGAGAATTCAGAACAGACTCCAATTCAGCCAAACTTGTTATCCCAATTACCTCTAACATTTTCCAGTCAAAATCCGAAAGTTCCTCCAAAAGCTCGCTTAAAACATAGCTCATCTGTCCCGCTACCTGAGTATTTGACCAAGCGTACGTATCAACAGCAACACCCTCAATTCCCAGCGCGGCATCTATAATCTCATACATTTGTCTATAGTCTTCAACGGAAACAAGTTCGGAAGGAAACGTATAAGAAACACTGTCAATCGTAATAGTTTTGCCAAACAACTGAGCTATCCACGTCTCAAGCGCCACAGAATAACCCATCTGGCTGTCTTCAAAACCCAGAGCTATCAGAAGTTCGCGGATTGTAATAATTCCGTCATCGGCTATACCGGCAAGATAGCTATCTATAGCGGCTTTTATTGGGATTAGCTCGATCGCCGGTGCCTCAGCAGACACCTGTTCTAAAAAGCTTATGCCCAAAATACTCTCTACGGCTTTTATAAACGGGGTAGGATATGTAAGATATTGGGGTATTGCCGTAAAATAAAGTAGAAAAAACGCGTATGGAGAGTAGCCGCCATAACTATTCATATAGGCAAAATTAAGAGCAACCGCACTGCCGCTCTCTGTCAACCATACCTCTAGAGGATGGGCTAATACTGTCTTCAACCGTTCCTCACCCTGAACAATAAAAGGCATCTGAGTCGCTTTATATATCGAGGCATATACCCTTGCCTGTGCTTCAAGCACCGCAAGATAGTCCGGCGACCCCTTTTCCAGCTGGGCCAATTTTTCACCAACAGGCGTCCCTAATCGGTATTCTCCTACATGAATATATTTAGTAACAATAGAGCCCTCCGGCGAAATATATGAAAACTCTATCCTTTCTCCATATGTAGGAAGCCCTATATCCAGATTATAATCGGCTAAAGCCTTTCTCCAGGCTTCAGCTTCAGTTATTACCGGCAAGCCTCCTTCACGTGTGTTTTCAACGGCTATCCTTACCTGCTTTGTCCCTTTATTAGTTTCAATGTCTAATATAAAGTAATCGCACATGCAGTCTGAACGCCAATACCTGCCCTCTATGTTCTTTATATACACCTCGCCCTCAATTCCAGGGAATAAACCATGCAGAAGTTCACCTTCCAACCCGTAAAAACCAGGAATAAGAGCCTTCTGAACAGCTCTTTTCATAACATCAAAATCCGCGGCGCCGTCAGTCCAGGATATGGAAACCCCTTTTTCTATAATCTCTATAGCCTTCTCCAAAGCCAAAGGATTAGCTTCAGCCGATAACTCGGTCTCAAACTTGTCAATAATCCACTGGTCATTCCGTCCCTCCGCCCTCATCGCGTTGTAAATACCAATAAGTATTGCCTTCTCATTTTCAACCGTGGCCGGAAGTTCATCAGTTATATTTCCAACAAGCATATTTCCTATGTTCTTATATAAAATTGCAAATGTAACCGCGGGATTGCCAACGTCAAAATCAAAATATTGAGGAAAGCGAATACCCAACGTTTTAGATAATTCATATGCGACATTACCGGAAGCAAGATCATATAATTGAAATCCCAATATCTCATTCGGCCCTGTCGCCCGCCAGATTTGGTATAAAGCGGAAGATTCTTTCATTATGAGCATGTCGTGGATCGCGGAAATATCAATTTTCTGAATTGCCAACTCAAATTCATAGGAACCACGAGAATATTCTGATACTAAACCTCTCGTTCCTATTTCAAAACTCTTCCCATACTCGTCTAAAACACCCTTTGCCGACCCTATTCTGGGAACAGGAACCCCGTCTTCTCCAACAATGGGCAGCCAATAATCATACGAGGGTTTCATATAATACTGAAACTGATCTCTCAATGAGATCGGCATCTCATCCACATTAAACGCAACAACAAACACAAAATCAACTTTCCTGGCTCCCGCTATATAGGTTATTTGATAATTTCTCTTGTATGAACCGAATCCTAAAGCGATTACATTCAGGTCAAACGACCCGGGCAGAGGCTCCCCAATCCATTCTTCCAGAAGCCCTTCATCAAACAATCCCAGTTTTATCAGATAGTCGTCGCGAATCATTCCGTAATATGTGATATGCGCGGTTCCGGTGCCAAAGTCATAATCTTCCACACCTGTAACCGCTTTTTCACCGCTGTACGGCGCGGTGAAGCCGGCCAGTGTCCACCCTCTTGCCGCCCAGGGGTTTTGGTTGGGATCCGGATTGGTGTAATACGCGGCCATTTCTTCAATACTGTATCCGCCCAAGATATAAGCCGTATTAATAACCTCAGCCTGATAGACCCCCTCGAAAACCTCGACAAACCCTAACGCGTCCGGATTGGTCAATACACTTCCTATCCCATCAGCATTCGCTGTGCCATAGAAAAGATTACGCAAAGCTGTGAGTTCAACCTGAGTTATAACACTCTCAGGAACTCCGGATAACAAGAGATCAGCCCGCGTTAAAACGGTTGTTAAACCCCTTAAAATATTTATGGCTTTATCCGCGGCCACGTAGTCTATAGGGGCTATAGCGCTATTAATTAAAGTTTCAACCTCATCAAGAGTCATCCCGTCTGACAGCATAGCGTCACCAAACCCGGCAATAGCATAAGCATTCTCGGGTATAACCGGCGCCGCGGGCGCGTAATCATGTCCGATATGTTCTTTCAAGGGCATTGCGCCTTCCACAACGTCAGTCGCGTGAATAAACAGGTCACTGAGGCCGGCAACCTCTTTGGTTTCGCCAAGATCAATAAATACAGCGTACCGCTCACTATCCACTCCGGTAAAATATCTTACTTTCTGGGAAATCAGATTTTGAGGAATTTCTCCCGTGGCTTTCCATATTTTATACAAAGCGCAGGCTTCTTTTCTCAAACTGTCATTTACTTTGTCTATAGCCGGTTTTGTAACAAACTCCGACAACATCAGATAATTTCCTCTGTCTATATAGCTTATAAACTGTGCTGTCATTATTTCGCGGTCAACTAAGTCAACCCAACCTCCGGGTTTCGGGATACCTCTCTCGCCTTCAGGAAGCAGACTCCAATGGCTGTCAACGGGGATAAGAATATCGCCGATAATGTATTCAAGAGAATTGACAAAGGACAGGCCGGCTTTAGACTGGCTAACTACAGTAAATGTAAAGTGTTCAGTCGGTGAAATTCTATAGACTACTTCATATACATCCTTAAAATCGTCATAATACATTAATGACATAGCAACCATAGAACCTGTCACGAATTCCGCGCCCATCCACTGAGAAATAAGGCCGGCATCAAATAAACCGTCCTTAAGCCCGGCGCGGGTATCAAGCATTGACAAAAGCGAATATTTATTTAAAAGCTTCTCATCGTTCCAAATTATCACCACGTCTTTAGGCATTTCATTTTCCTCAAAAGAATATCCTTCTGTCTTAATAAGGTATTCTCCGCCAATAGTAAACGGCGCTGATGACAAACCATCGGCATCTATTATCCCTTGAGTTATATGCCCGGGCATCGGAGCAGGTGCTATGGCCTCGGTCAAATATCCGTCGTCAAACAATGAAACAAGGGCCAGCCACGCGTAATCCGGCAAAGTATCTACGCCGGCTATATAACCGGGATCAGCCGGTGGAGAATCCTTCATTCTATTCGCGGCATAAATCCTCTCAAAGGTATATATTATCAGCCACCGCGCCGCCTCAGCAGCGGCAAGAGGCCCAAGAGGGCCTTCAACAGTTAATTCTTTTATCAGTATATGTTCACCGGTTTCAGATAGTTCATATTTAAGTTCAGCTATCTGAACATCCCCGTCAAGCAAAGTATGCGTACCGGTAGTAAGGTCATATGTTACCCATAACGTTTCATCCATTTCTGCCAACGTCCCGATACATTCCTTACCTTCAGCCGCTACTCCGCCGGCTAATTCAGTAAGCGGATACTCAGGCGTTATTTCATCCATATCAAGCTCCTTGAGCCTGGCTTTCGCAAGCAAAGCCCGTATCCAGTCATAAAGAGCTTCAGATCTCGGCCCTAGCTCAGAGAAAGCGTCTTTCCAGCTGGCTCTCGCGGTAACCCAGGCCGCCGCCTGCGCGCCGCCGCCCCAGGATAGAAAAAGCGGGAAGTTGTACCAGCTTAATAACGGTTCTCCACTAGCTATCGCGTAACCAATTACCGACCAGCTTATCGCGAAATTCCTCCAGGTATTTCCCATTATCGATCTTTTCCATTTTTTAGCATCACCGTCTAAAATCGGAGGCATAGCAAACATGTCCGGTTTAAACTGATATTCTGTTAACGAAGGGCGCGGTATGTTAAACACACAATCGTTATTCCGGTAAGCCTTCAGAGCCTTAGCTAACTCCCAGCTTTTCGTTTCCATACCCGCGAGCATCATCATTGTCAGAGTAGGAACATCTAATATCAGCCTTGTCGCGACTTCCCGAACCCCGCCCTCTTTATACCAGGCATCAATCCTGGGAAGTAAAACCAAAGATATCATGCTCGCGGCATATGCTATAAGCGCGTTTTCAGGCGATTTAGCGCTTATATACCCGGGATTCATTTTAGCCATAAGATCTATAGAGAAAAGGGATAAAAGGGCTATATCGCCGAAACGGGCAAACAGATTCGACCTTATTCTCCATCTCTCAAACATATCTGTAAACGGCGCTACCATTGGGCCGCCAACTGTTTTTAACTTATTCGTAAAGTAAGGAAACACCTTCGCGTTAAATCCGGCCAGCGCCGCTACTGTCGGATCCTGAAAACCCCATTTTATAGCTGTCATTAATTCCGCGATCAAAGATACCGGGCCTGACTCTAAAACTTTGCTTCTGTCAGCATAGCCTACCCTCCATTTATCAGCTGTCTGCGATAAAAGCAGACATAACGGCAGGTCTTCACCCAACACCGTCTGCTCGGGAAGTTGATGATCCTTCCAAACATCCCAGCATTGGGCAACCTTTCCTCCAAACTTACCGTAAGAGGGAGTAAAAGCGTAAAGTTTCCATATCGCGCGTTCAACAGCGCGCATCTCTGTCCTTGCCGTAGCAAACAATTGCGTTATCATAGCTGCATCCGCGTTGCCTATAGTACAATCCGGCGCATACGATATATATCTATTTGCTAAATTCTCCGGGCTGCCGCACGCCTCAGCCATTCTTATTACCGCTCCAGGGGCGGGATAATCCCCTGGATCTATAAAAAAGTAATTCGCGACCGGAACAGGGCTGTCTTCCGTACCAAAAACCTCTTCTACGGTATGCGTGCCAAGATAACTATCCCACATCTTATCGGGACCTATCTCGCGGTACCCTTCTCCCGGCGCATCACCTCGAAGCCATTGGAGCAACATTACTATAGCGCCGCCTTTTAACTCCCAGCCTCTTTTTTGCCCATTCGCTCCTATAAGCTCATAATAGACCGGCCTCCTGTGCATCCAGGAAAATTGTACATTAGGATGATTAGCCTTCAGCCAGTCAATAAGAAATTGGGCTTCTTCAATCTCTATCGCGCCCGCCGGCCCCTTGCTGTCACTGTTATAGTGCCAGATAATATTACTGTTGGGATCCATATTCGTCTCAATCGCTTCTCTTATCTTGCCGAATATATCATCTCTGAACATTCGCCGGGTTTCTTCTTCCGATTCCACAAGATCTCCGTTAACGTCCGGAGCTAGCTGTAAATCAATATATATTCCGGGAAATGAAGCAATCATCCGCTGGCTGTCAGGAATACCGGCGCTGTAATCCTCATACGCTATGTTTCTATCCAACAGAAGTTTATCCAAAAACTGGGATATCATCAGCCTCGAAAGGTTGGCAAATGCCAGATTTAAAGAAAAAAGGTAGCCCAAACCAAAACCCAGGCTGTTTATCGATTGCGCCGTCATCGGAGCCTCGCCAAGAAATGCTGTCTGCATGTTACGAAAAGATTCCAACGCAAAAATACCGCGGGTAGTCCATAACAATCCAAAAAAGGTGTGGTTAGGATGGTCAACCGCCCATTGATTAACATAAACCCGCCAGTCTTTTACCATCTGGGTAAACCCTTTCATGCCGGCAAGATGGTCTTTTAAAAACTTTATCATATAAGGCGCCACGGCCGAGGCAGTTAATATCGTTATAATATCCTGTATATCCACCTCTTTCTCTAATAACTGCTCGATAAGATCATCCAGAAACGGTATAAAAATCGGGAACCAGGGAAAACCCTCCGGCGGAGCCAGAAGTTCAACGTTCAAATTATCCATATAAAGAGAACCGCCGTCATCCGGTTCGTTAGCATGCGGATAAATATAGACAACTTTGATATCATTAGCCTCGGGAACATCACCGTAATACCAACTCAATTTCTGCCACTCGCCGCCGCCTGTGTAAGTTTCGGTTCCAAGCATTTCGCCTTCACCCTCATCTCCAGGCAGAGGTTCACCCGTACTATCATCTACTCCCGGTTCATCCCAGTATATCGTACCCCTGATTGGAAAATCATTGTCCGTATTGCTTTTCGCCCATAAGGTTAAGGTATTTTTCCCGTCAAGGGTTAAATCCGTATAGTTGCCGGCCCTTCCGGGCGGTGCCGCTTCATCATCATGATGAAAATCATACATCACATTTATTAAGCCTAAATGCTTTTCTCCCCATTCCACCTTTAAAGCGCGGTTGCCAAGATATGTCATGCCTGTATCCGGATCAACGGTTTCTTTGTCCGCTCCCTCATTATGAAAAACCCCGTCTGTCAGGGATACGCTTAAATTATAACCTTTAATCCAGCTCGGAGGCTGATATGTATAATCGTCGCCGGCCTCATCTTCGCCCTGAGGTACAAAATTAACATCCGTGGAAAGGCCAACCGCGTTCATCGCGTTCTTTATCTCAGGAATAGACATAAACTGGTTATATACAAACGCGCTGCGGTAGTTTTCTATCATCAAAACTGTTATACCCTGGTCTATCCCCAGATACTGCAATGAAAACCAGCCTTTGTAATCACCGGTTTCAACTTTTCTAAACGGCTGGTCTTCCACATAATCACCCTGGCTGACAGAGGTAATATTGAATGAGGCAAGAAAACCGTAAGATTTATAAAGTTCATCTTTAAACTGATACATATACCTTAATGTGGGAATAGCATATTCAGGAGCAAATATAACCGAAGCGGCAGCGGCATAGGGAGCAACTGTACCATCGTGAAACGCGTCAGAAGGAGGAGGCGCTCCATATACCCTGTATCCTTCGCCGCCTTCTTCATCAGTCTTATAGGGACAGGCGCTTAAACCCCAGCAAAAATAATCATAGGTCGGATACGTCCCTTTGTTATCTATACAAAACTGCCTGTTTGATAATACAGCATTACGGCTGTTATCAAACCAGTTCCATCCGCTTACCGTTTTACCATAAAAATCTATATACGCGTGAGAATATTGATAGGCAAAAAGCGGGCCTTCATAAACATAATATAACGACCACTCGGAAGCAGAGCCATAATCTCTTGTCCAGTTAGCAGAATCCCACGAAGACGCGAGTATCGGATGTGTAGGCGAACCAATAGCCAGTAAATAAAGCAGCATCGATTCATTATACCCTTCCCATCTGGAAGCTAAAAAATCGCTCCCCGGCATCCAGCCCATGGACAATGTATCCCCGCCGTTCAGCATCCAGTCCCACTCAACTCTCTCATATAAATTTTTCGCCAATGTCTGTACATTTCCGCCAAAATACCGGCCGGCTGTTAAAGCGCCGGCCAATAATAAAGCTGTATCAATCGAAGAAAGTTCTGACTCACCCGAACGCAAACCGGTATTCATATCAAGAAAATGATAGAAAAATCCTTTATATCCGGCCGTACCTGTCTCGCCATCACCCTGAGGCGCGTTCCACAAGGTTGAAAGAACCTTTTCAGCCCTTTCTCTGCCTTGAGCCTCAGTTATCCATCCCCGTTTCACCGCGATACAGTAAGATGTCAAAGCAAACCCGACAACAGATACCGAACTCGGTTTACCTGTCCAGTTGCCGTCCTTGATTAACCCGTTTTCAGAATTATATTCAAACCAGAAATACTTAAACGAATCTTCTTCAACCATATCCAGAAACTCTATATCGGTAATATCACCGCCTGTCCATCCGTAAAAATCTGTCTCAAAAGCTTCTAACGGCGCTGTATCCGGCGCCCGGCTCCGCATTATGTTATCAAGCCAGAAAACTCCCGTAGCAAATCCGTCTTCCGGGTCAACCAGAAAACATATACGCGTTATATCCGTTAGATCCAACTTTCCGGTTGCTCCTTCAGGAAGAACCTCATCAGGATCCCAGCCTTCGTCCCAGTTGGTATCGTGTGCCGAAAATGAACGCGTTAAATCAACAACCAAATTTTCCCAGTCAGCCGCGTCCGTTACCATCCTCGGCTCTATCCCAGCCCAGCCCGATTCCCAGACACCAAAAACTATCTTTTTCCCGTCGACCGTCATTTTCTTCCTCGGGCCGCGGCTATCCTCTATCCTTACCTTAAATCTCAGAGGATCACCATTGTTGTAAACCCAATAAGATAAATAATCCGCTTCCGAAAAATCCTGGGACGGCACCAGCATACCGAGAAAACCATATTTCCTTAATGAATCAGGATCTTCATACGCTTCCTTAGACTGTTCCCATGAACGCAAAACCCCGGCAAGATCCGCAACCCCCGCGGCTATCAGATCCACCTTACACGCCGCCGCGTCACCATCTAAATTTCCCCATCTTAACAGTTTCTTATTTTCAGGGTCAATCGTCGCCACCCCCGCGCTGTAAAGTTTATAGGCGTCGTCCACAGTGATCACCTTTGTATCGACTATCTCAGTATCACTGTCTAAAACCTTTGACTTATCAAAAACCACCCTGACCGAAACATTATCTTCTGTGCCGTGATAATGAGTAGGGTTGTCGCGGTCATAATAATATTGAAGGCTATCCTCAGGGTTGTCAGGATCATACAAATCGCTTTGAAACCAGACCCCCGAATCCATTACATATTTAAAATCTATAAAATCCTCCAACGGTATATATTCCTCAGCGGTATAAATCGAGAAGTAGTCAAGCTCTATGGTGGTCGCCAGCGCCGTCAATACAAACGTCAGCGTATGTGCTCCCGCCGTAAGCAAATCTGTTAAATACAGCTCGCGGGTCATAAGATATGTATCGGAATTTTCTGTCAGTGGAAATACAGGCTCTATACCTATACCAATATCTACCGGCACACCGTCAAGAAATATCTCTATGCCTTCTTCTCCAATACCCACAGCGCTGTATCTCAATTTAATTACAGCATCCTCTATATCTTCATCAATATTAAGGGCATATGTTACTTCTCCTACTCCCCTTATAGTCGCGCCCCCTGAAGCGCTGATACGGGGAAATGTAACGATGCTGCCCGTCGCGGAAATATAACTCTCCGCTTCAATAACAGGCGCGTAACCTAAAGGCGATATAACTTCTATCCTTGTATCGGGATTCGATGTGTTATACGGACAATAATTAGGACGATGAAACGCCCACCAGTCTCCTTCCAATACCCATGGATCACGGTAATTTTCTATAAGTCCTTCCTCTTCACGCATAATATGATGGCCGGGATACGGTAAGTCTTCTGTAAAAACATGTGAAAGCACACACCGGTTATCAGATACCCACATCGAACGCAACACGGTAAAAGGATAATCCACAGTGTTATAGCTTATATTAGTAACCTCGAGTACAGCCCTTCCCCTCTCCGCGAACCAGTACGCGCGTTCTGAACCACCGTCCCGGTGATAAATATCCATATAGAACTCAGGCGGATTTATAACTATCTTTTTGATATCGCAAGACGGCCATTCAACCTCGTGGTTTATACCTATCTCGTTTCCCGTGGCTTCCTTAGACGGCCAGGGCGCTTTCACCCCTCCCATTAGCACCGAAGACCCAAAACAGGAAGATACTTCGCCTGTAGGCGCCGGCGGAAGCAGCCTCAAATGGCCGGATGAATACATCGCTATTATCTGGGCCCAGTAATCTCTGTCAGCCAGCCTTTTCATTATATTCAACTGAACTACATTATCCGCGGTACTGCCTCCTATTACTTCTACCCTCATCGTCTCTTTACGCCACCAGCCGGGTAACACAAAAGCCTCTATGTTCATATGAACATCATCATATAACACAGCACCATCGGAATCTATCTCCTTGCCGTCAACTATTATCTTTTCAGCGGGAGACGCGTATTCAGCAAAATCTAAAGATACGTATTTCCCTGCACTATCGGAAAACGCTGTTTCCGCGGGAATCCAGGAACTATCGGCAAAGCGTTTCTTATAAGTCATTTTCACAGTCTCAGACGACGCGTCATAATAACCTATAAAAACAGAGTCAAACCAGTCATGCCGCGCTTCATCTTCTTGAGGATATATCTTTAGTGATATAAACTGGCCGCAGTTATTTCCACCCGATTCAATATATTCGTAATTCCAACCGCTACCGTCTTTATAAGCATATTTGATATTGCCATCCGTAACATCATAATACGCGATATGAGGATATCCGTTAGAATCCACACCTAAAGATATCCTGACTCCCACATCATTAGCTCCACCATCAACAACTTCAGGTTCTTCCCATTCAAACGTTGCACCGTTATAAAAGGTATATTTCAGATTTCCTTCCGTCGCGTCATAATAAGCAACATGAGGCAGGCCATACGCGTCAAGCGCTAAAACAACATGTTTGCCAACATCGTTTGTCCCTTCTAAACCGTCATCCAGAACAATAGGATCACTCCACACACCCTCTATACCCTTGTTAATATATTTTAAATTCTTTTTCGAACCGTCATAATAGGCTACACGCAGATTTTTGAGCACGTTATCATAAGCGATAGAAACATATTCCCCAACATTTTCTGTTTTTATGCTGTTCCCGATACACAAGTCTTCATCCGAGATATAAATAGAAGCAGGCGCGGGAACCGTGTTAGGATCTTCAACACCGTTAATAAATATCTTCATAGTTATTCCATCCGAAACCGCCGCTATATGCGTCCATTCATTAGCTGTAAGCGACGTATTAGAAACAACCCATGTACCCGTAACTCCATCCGCTGATATACCCCACACAACAGAGTCACCTTCTATTTTAAGTTCATAACAAGGTTCAGACGCGTCATCGCCTCCCCATTTATCTATAATATCCTGATGCTTACCGTCTTCTAATGAAGATACTTTTACCCACGCCATCAAACTAATTTCACCGCTAATATCTAAACTCACGGAATCTTGTACTCTAACACGGTTCGTCATACCGTCAAAAGAAAGCGCCGTGTTTCGTTTACCTTCACTTACCCACATAGAACTCTCCGCGACATTTCCATTATTGCCGCTGCCGGAAATATCGAACGCTGTCGTCCCAATGCCTTCATCAAAATTCCAGGAAGCTGTAAGCCCGGAATCAGGAAGAACAGAAAAAGTCCAAACATAAGGCGCGGTTATGATATTGTCTGCCAAATCCTTCGCGGCCACATCAACGGTTACTGTATATTCAACGCCGTTCACCAGTAAAGAATCCGGTATGAAAATCAGCTTCTTACCGTCCCACTTAAATGAACCGGACACAGCAGGAAGGGACCCGGCCGTATCACGAAGCAAAAATGCGCTTTGAACAGAAGCAGTGTCCATCCAATCGTCAAAAACTATCTCTATATCCGAATTAGAGGAAACTACACTATCAACTTCCGGAAAATGTGTGCTTATAACAGGTGCCGTATTATCACCGGTTAACATAAAATCAACTGTTACAGTTTTATTTTTGATCAGCTTTTCACCTAAAACTTCCTCTTCGTTGTAACCGGCTTTAAAAGCTGTTATATCATAGGTTCCAGCCATAACATCTACCATCGTATAGGTACCGTCCGCGGCGGTTACAGCGGAGGTTAGCCCGGCTGTTATACTGACACCTTCCACGGGGGTATCCAAATCATCACTCACTATACCCGTAAAAATACCTACCTCCGGCGCTAAGGAAGATAATTGAAAATTAACAGTCACAGCCTTGTTTTCTATCACTTCAACATCTACCACCGAAGATTCTATGTATGCCACAGCACCGGCTGTAACCGTATAAGAACCGGATGAAAGACCTGATATACTGTATCCCCCGTCGGCTCCCGTTAAAACACTTTCCAAACCCGCGGTTATATTAACACCCTCTATATAATCTCCCAACCCATCGGTTACCGTACCGGCAATAATACCGGTTATCTTAGACCTGACCTCATCCATATCCAAAGCACGGCTGTAAATTTGAACCTCATCTATAGCTCCATTAAAAGGTTTTATGGCATGTTCTGAACCCGTAGTTATAACCATCGGATCAGACCAGCCCGATAACTCAAAACTATAAAATTCAAGTTCGCTTGAGCCGGAGTTAATATCAAAACGAATATCCACACCATCATCCGCCTTCAAAGCAATATCGTCATCTATAGGTATCAGCGGCGACCTCTTTAGCTTAGGGCCGCCGATAACATGAATACAATCCAGCTCAAAAGATCCGTTCCCGCTTATCATTACCTCTACAACATGGCCGCCTGAATCACGAACTCCCTGATTCTCTTCAGCCGGTATTGGCGGAGCATCAGGATCCTTAGCAGGTTCATGTAAAGTAACTACAGGCGAGTCTTTATACGCGGCTTCACCTGCCACATCAGGATCTAATGTCTTTTGTGATGTAAATTCAAACTGGCGAATACCGTCAATCCACAAGGAAACCTGGGATCCGCCCACAACATCCGTATAGCTTAAAGATATAGTTTCTGCCGCAAGATTTTCTATGCCAGCCGCAAAGTCAACTTTGAATACCGCTATACCCGTACCTTTAAGTGTCTGTTTGGAACTCGCGCTCTCATGCCAGACAGGGTACAATTCCTCTATCGGTGAGCTGTATACCGGCATGTAATCTTCAGCTTCTCTTATTATTTCCATCGCAGGTTTCGTCGCTTTCGACACAAAACTTCCCACGGTTTGGCCAAAAACCTTTACCTCTACATCAGCCCCGCCTACAGGATCATAATACTGCGCTACCAAAAACTTAGGACGCTTAAGATCATAAGGCAGTTCCGCGTTATTAAATATAAGACTCCCGGAACCAAGAAGAGTTTCTCCGGGAAGAGGGTTCTCGTCTTCGTCCATACCACCGGAAAGACTCACATGTCCAACTGTGGTAAACCCCACTGCCGAACTGTAATTCTTCGCTAAAAAGAAAACTTTGGCGGGCTTGTTCATATATTTTAAGTTACCGTTTAAGGCATCATGATAAACAACATGAGGTATTTGAAGGGTTTTGCCACCAACCTCAAGCGCTGACGAACAGGGCTTGCCTACATCACCTCCAAAATCAAGAACTATAGAATCACTGAAGACTCCACCTGTCTCTTCCGATTCATATACACATCTTAAGTCCCCGCGATCGTCCGCAACATAATCCCTATAATAAAACACATAGGAATCCGCTCCGCCTGTCCAAACATAACGCCCTGTAATATCAGGCGCTTCAGGGTTTACCTCTACCGGCCTATCTACTTCAGCCCGGGAAATGTAGGTGCCTACAGTACCTTCTTCTTCATCAAACTCAAGCTCATCCAAAACCAGCGGCTTGCGCCACCAGTCGCCTCCAGTACCTAACCCTCTCATTAAATATAAAAGACGGCGATTAACATGATCATAACACGTTATATGCGGAGGAGGATGAGGTACCCAGCCTCGCCAATCCGGTTGGCACCGCTCTTTCGTGCGCAACGGCAAATATTCGTAGTATTTCGGAAATGTAGCTATAACACGGTAGGCTGTGGTATATCCAAAAAACGGGACACTAATCGTGTCGTCTTCCGCACAGTCGTATGTAACAGACATGTTCTTAGCGTATCTCTCTGCCGCAAGCGCAGAGGTATCGCGGACAATAGCAGTAAAGGCAAAGGCTGTTATAAAAATAAAAAATGGCAGTAAACTAACCAGTCTACTGCCATTACACCAGAGGCCTAAGGAAGCCAAAAAATCTTGTCTTTTTGAGTTCAATTCACCCATATGCACCACCATTTTGTTATATTTTTTTTGTCATAAAAAATCTAAAACTGAACCTACCCCTTATCATTTTACACTCGCTCGCAACGGAAAAAAACCAACCGCAGGGCATAAGCCACCAGAACACACAACACACACTTGATACTATCTTCACACTATATACACGACATCCAAAAAAATGTCAAGTTGAATTCTTATGGTTTAGAGGACAAATACCAATATCGCAGACGGTGCAAAAAATAAAATTACCGTAAAAACCTTAATATCTTTCCGGTAACTCTTTCAAGCTTCTCAATAAACTTCTCATCCCCTAAAGGGCGTCCTGTATCTGCATGTTTTACAAATAATGCTCCTTTTCCATAAATGCCCGCGCGTATAATTTTCTTGAATTTAATTTTAGAAACTGTATAATTGCAGGGCCTATTACAAAGGACTATAAATGGTAAGATTTCTTTTGACAGCAGTTCTCGGAATATCAGTCAGTTTTTTCTCTTTGTCCGGCTACGCTCAAATAACCCCGGGCACCGTTGAAAAAGCCACAAAAGAAGTTGACCGCCCGATAGAAGAAGAAATAACAAAAGAATTATACCATCCTCCTCAAAAAAAACTTGAAGAAATCACGGAACAACAGGAAGCACCGCCGGAAGAAGGCCCTAAAATGTTTGTAAAAAAAATAGTTCTAACCGGCTGTGAAACATTCCCTCCTGAAAATCTAAAATCCATAATAGAGCCCTATGAAGGCCGGGAAGTTACCCTTGGCGAATTAAAAAACCTGACGAAAAAAATTGAAGCGGAATATCTGGAAAAAGGAATAATTGCCAGCTGTTTGATTCCTCGACAGGATATAAAAGACGGGCAAATTATTCTACAGGTCATAGAAGCAAAAATGGGTAGTTTAAAAATCCAGGATCATAAATACTTTAGTAAACATAGACTCCTTTATTACTGGACACTTAATCCGGGCGCGATACTGCGTTACGATAAAATTTAAAAAAAATTAGCGAATCCACC